>NZ_JACJEF010000015.1:0-101061 GCF_014163935.1 Pseudoalteromonas sp. SR41-7
GAGTATGTTCGTTAATCATAATGTGCCCTCAAACAAGATTTGAAGATCTGATCATGACATTGAGATTTAGTTCAAAAAAATCCCCGCTAATTTCTTAGCAGGGATTTGTGTATAAGAGACAGCTATTAGCGGCTTTTAGTGTAGGGCTTTAAGCTTTGTTAAATTTTAAATTGGCCAACTAAGTGTCCTAAGCTTTCACCACGCCCAGCTAAATGCTGACCAACTGAAGAGGTGGTTTTACTTGAAATAGTTAGCTCATTAACTATTTCTTGAATAGCAAATACATTACGGTTTATTTCTTCTGTAACGCTACTTTGCTCCAGCGCCGCTGTCGCAATTTGTGTGCTCATGTCGTTAATTGATCTAACTGAGCTTGTTACAGCGCCTAAACTTTCTGAAATAGCACGAGAGGATTCAACAGAGCGATTACAACTACTTTGGCTTGCTTGCATTGCTGCAACTGCATCTGATACTAAATTATGTAGCTCACTCAACATTTCACTAATCTCTAGTGTGCTAACTTGAGTACGACTTGCTAGGCTTCTTACTTCATCGGCTACAACTGCAAACCCTCGGCCTTGCTCACCTGCTCGCGCAGCTTCTATTGCAGCATTGAGTGCAAGTAAGTTTGTTTGCTCAGCAATTCCACCAATTACACTTAGTACGCTATTAATCTTTTTAGATTGATCACTGAGTGAATCAACCTGTTCAGCAGCTAGGTTAATTTCGCCCATTAAGTTTGAAACCTCACAGAGTGAAATATCAACACACTCTTGAGCTTTAGCAACTTCTTGCGTTGCCGCTTGAGTTGACTCTGCCACTTGGTTTGTATTTTGAGCCACCTCATGAGAAGTAGCCGACATTTCGGTAATAGCCGTTGCAACAAGGTCTGTTTCATGATTGTGATTAAGTAACTTGTCTTCAATTAATCGTGTTTGTGTATTTATGTCACCAGAAGCTGTTTTTACATCGTGTGTTACATCAACCACATTAGCAATAATGCCATGTAGCTTACTTACAAACATATTAAATGCTTCGCCAAGTTGACCTATTTCATCATTAGTATCAATGTCTAGACGCTTAGTTAAATCGCCCTCACCTTTTGCAATATCGTCAAGGCTTTGCGCCATGCGCTGTATTGGTTTTACCATTGTGTTTGCGGCAACTAACGCACATATAATTGTTAAAACAACCCAAAATAAAGCAATTAATAATAAGGTCATTACCTTATCATTCATGTGCTCTTGCATTGTTGTTTGGTATTTAAGTAGCTCTGCGTCTATATCATCCATATATGCGCCAGTACCAATCATCCAGTTTGTGCCTGGTATCATTGCTGCATAGCCCATCTTTTCAACTAAGCCTGTGGTATTTGGTTTTTGAAAATGATAGTTAAAAGCGCCACCGCCTTTTCTAGCTTGCTCTAATAAGCCCACTATTATTTTTTTACCGTTAGGGTCAGTCATCCCTATTTTGTTTTGCCCTTCAATAGCATCACCTAGTAATGCATGAAAAACACTAATGCCATTGGTGTCGTATATAAAAAAGTAACCACCTTGGCCAAATGTTAAGTCTCTTAAAGCGTTTTTAGCATCTTGCTCAGAGCCATTTGCTAATTGATAGCGAACAATTTTGCTAGCAATTTCAATTTCGGTACTTAGTAACGTTTGCTTGTCACTTATTAACTTAGTTTGAAATGCTTCAAAATTTTGTTGCTGATTTTTATTCTCTAAATAATAAGAACTCAGCATTAAGCTGATCAAAAGTAGCATTAGCGGTAAAATAGCTAGTAACAGCAATTTGTTTTTCAAGCTTAAATTACTCATTTTTTCTCCGAGGTGAATAAAGGTGTGTGTGCAGCAACAACTAAAATCTAGCAAAACGAATATAGTTTGCAGATTTACTTATTTGCCCAAAATAACTTCGCTCATTTATATCGCTTTAAACTTATATTAAGAAAAGCATAGGTAAAATTAGGTAGGACCAAGTTAGTTAGAAGTCAGCTTAGCCATATTATAATCCCAACTCGGCATTTTAGACACCAATAACGCAGAGACCTTAGTCTTAATAAAAATAATTCATCCAACGTTTATCCATTATTTAAAACACTCTCTATAAATAATATCCACGTAGCCTTACTGCTTTTATTTAAGTTAATTAGTTTTAATTGCGGCGAGTTAGATTATTTGTAAGCGAGTATAAATATTGGCCTCAAGGTTAAATTAATATGTAGAGATTAATTTTTTATTAACATATAAAAACCCTATCTTCCTAGTAACAAATAACCAGATAGATTAAAACATATTGTTTTGAGCCACTGTTATGAATTAATAAAAATGAATTACTAATGAAATATATTTTATACCTCGTGCTTTTAATCTCTAGTCAAGTATTTGCAAAGCCTGTAAATAATAGTATTGCATTTTACTATTCGTACCCGATGCCTCTAGCCGAAATGACTTTTTATTCTCGCGTTGTAGTTCAGCCCGAACACGTCACTGAGCACGAACTTAATTGGTTGAAACAACGTAATATTGCTGTTTATGCTTATTTAAGTGTTGGCGAGTCTTTTAATAGAAATAAGTCCTCACTTAGTATAAACCCCAACTGGAATAGCCATATTGCCGATTTAGCATCAGCACATTGGCAACAACATATTCAAAGGAGCGCTGAGACATTAAAAGCACGTGGTTTTAGCGGCTTATTTTTAGATACTCTAGACAGCTATCAACTTTTAGATGACAAGCACAGTAAACCCGAACAACAAGCTGGATTAGTCACCATAATAAGCTCTCTATCTGAAACTTTTGATAAGCACCTTATTCTCAACCGGGGCTTTGAGTTATTGCCTAAACTCGCTGATTTAGCCAATGATTTAGTGGCGGAAGGTTTATATAGCCATTACAACCCAAACGACAATAGCTATAAACTGACCAACAAAAACGACCAAAATTGGCTAAGCGCACAATTAAAAAAAGCACAAAACTTAGGCCTCAACGTCCAAATTATTGATTATGCAAAGCCCGATAACCGCCTCGCTATGGCACAAAAGATTATATACGCAGGTTTTAATCCATGGGTGACAGATGGCCACTTGCAAACATGGGGTACATCATCAATAAAACCGGTGCCTAGGCGAATATTAATTCCTTATAATAGCGATATTTCACCCTTAGTTAAAAAATCTGTTCATTCAAAGCTTGCTACAATCATAGAATACTTAGGGTATATTCCTGATTATGTAGATGTAGCTAAAGAAAGCTTACCTAGAATAGATCCCAGTTTACATGCCGGCATTATTTCTTGGACTACTCATAGTATATTTTATAGTACTGAGATTATTAAATGGCTGGAAGGGGGTTTAAAAATAGTACCGGAGCTAATATTAGGGGAATTACCTCAATCAAATAAATTACTGATTAGTTTAGGCGTAGAAAATATAAATAATGCGCAACCTGGCCCTTATGAAGTTAAATACTTTGCCGATTGGCTAAAAGGTGAAACTACAAAAGCACCTGTAATTATCAGACCAAATTCCCTTAAGTTAACCTCAGACGCCACAGCGTTAATTAGCATTAGTTCAGCAAATGGTAAAATCCTAGCGCAAGGAAGTAAGACTAAACTAGGTGGCATAATAGTAGCCCCTTGGCTAATTGATAATTTACCACTGGAAGGCAGTAAATGGGTGATAGACCCTAAGAACTTGTTAACAAAAGTACTAAATTTACCCACAATATTAGCTCCTGATACAACGACTCTGAGCGGAAGGCGTATGTTAACTTTGCACATAGATGGCGATGGATTTAGTAGCGTTGCGCACTTCAAAGGTAAGCCATACAACTCAGAAGTTATTCGCGATGAAATAATAAAAAGGTACAAATTGCCATTAACATCCTCCATAATACAAGCAGACATAGAGCCTAACGGCTTACATCCAAAACAAAGTGAAGAACTTGAGCAAGTTGCAAGAGATATATTTAAACTACCTTATGTAGAGGTTGCATCACACACATACAGCCACCCTTACTTTTGGAAAGTGCTATCAGGGATACAAAACATAGATGAAGATGATACGAAATACGGACTTAATTTAAATATTCCTGGGTATCTCTCTGTCGATTTAGAAAAAGAAATTTCAGGGTCAATTCAATATATTAATGAACGACTGACGCCAAAGAATAAAAAAACAGTATTAATTCTATGGTCAGGCGATGCGGTTCCAGGACCAAAGGCTTTAGCCATAGCAAGAAAAGCTGGCGTGCTCAACGTGAATGGTGGTAATACTTCAGTAAAAGCTGATAACCCAACTCTTACAAATGTATCGCCAATTGGACGACCTGAAGGTGACTTGTTATACCAAATTTATGCACCCATTATTAACGAGAACGTATACACCAACTTGTGGCATGGGCCTTATTATGGTTTTAAGCGCCTAATCGAAACATTTGAAATTACAGAAAAACCATACAGATTAAAACCCTATAGTATTTACTTTCATTTTTATTCTGGTGAACTACCTGCTGGACTTGATGCCCTGAAATATAATATAGACTACGTACTTGCAAGACCGAATACGCCAGTACATTTAAGCCAGTATGCAAAAATAGCTAAAGACTTTTATTTTTCAGCTCTTGCTAAAAACAGCAATAACGAATGGGTTTTTAGCTCTCAAAGTATTCGAACATTACGTATTCCCAATGATTTTGATGTTCCTAATGTAGCTCAAAGTTCAGGAATATCCGGCGTCACTCAAAAGGGTAATTACATTCATATAACTGATGATTTAGCAAAGCTTAGCTTTGATCACAGCCAAGAAAACAATGTACCGTATTTAGCTTCAGCTAATGTCTCCATGGATAATTGGCAAGTGAATGGAGCTGTCAGTTTTAAAGCCTGGGTGCCTGCTAAAATTGATTTAGTTAATGGGCGTTCTTGTGAGTTTGTTTCTAATGATGGAAAGCGCTTTAAAGGTAAATCAAATGCTGATATCACACAGTTTAGTCTGCCAAAAGGTCAATTCTACGGTTACTTAAAATGTAAAAGAGCTGCTTGATGGTGAGTAATAAAAAACTAAGCTCTTATTGTAAGTAACATATTGATACATTCTTTTATCGTTTTTCTAAGTATAGGTTTGTAGGTTGCTCTTAATAACTCGAGTGGCAAACCAATGGGTTTTATTGTGGTGAGTTAATCAAACCAGCATGTTATTATACCCCTTGAGTATATGGTTGAATTAACATGTAGAAATTAATCTTCCATTAACATATAATAACCCTATATTACTAATACCAAATAGCTAGATAAATTGGACCGCATTACTTTGAGCCACAGTTATAAATTAATTGAAATGAATTACTAATGAAATATTTTTTATACCTAGTGCTTTTAATTTCTAGTCAAGTATTTGCAAAGCCTGTGAATAATAGTATTGCATTTTACTACTCAGCGCCGATGCCATTAGCCGAAATGACCTTTTATTCTCGCGTTGTAGTCCAGCCTGATCTTGTGACTGAGCACGAACTTAATTGGTTTAAACAGCGTAATATTGCTGTCTATGCTTATTTAAGTGTTGGTGAGTCGTTTATTGAAAGTAAGTCTTCACTCGCAGTTAACCCTAACTGGAATAGCCATATTGCCGATTTAGCATCAGCACATTGGCAACAACATATTAAAAGTAGCGCTGCGGCATTAAAAGCACGCGGCTTTAGCGGCTTATTTTTAGATACCCTAGATAGCTATCAGCTATTAGATGCTACACACAGTAAACCCGATCAACAAGCTGGGTTAGTCACCATAATAAGCTCACTATCTGAGACTTTTGATAAGCACCTTATCCTCAATCGGGGATTTGAGTTATTGCCTAAACTCGCTAATTTAGCAACTGACTTAGTTGCTGAGGGTTTGTATAGCCACTTCAATCCAACCGACAATAGCTATAAAGTGACCAACAAAAACGACCAAGATTGGCTAAGCGCACAATTAAAAACAGCACAAAGTTTAGGCCTCAACGTCCAAGTTATTGATTATGCAAAGCCCGGTAATCGCCTTACTATGGCACAAAATATTATAGACGCAGGTTTCAATCCGTGGGTGACCGACGGTCACTTGCAAACGTGGGGCACATCATCAATTACGCCGATCCCTAGGCGCATTTTAATCCCTTATAACAGTAACGTAAAACCACTCATATACACTACCGTACACTTAAAGCTTGCGACCATGATTGAGTATTTGGGGTACATACCTAATTACATAGATATGGCAAAACGCGACTTACCTTTGGTTGACCCTAGCTTACATGCCGGTATTATTTCGTGGACCTCAAGCGATGCATTTTACACCCCAACACTTACCAATTGGCTTGAAGCTAATTTAGGTGTTGTGCCAGAACTTATTTTAGGCGAGTTACCACAGTCAACTAAATTACTATTTAACATGGGTATTGAGTCGTTAAACACACTACCTGAAGGTCCATATAAACAAGATAGCTTTGCACCTTGGCTCAAAGGAGAATCCACAACACCTCCCCCTATCGTTAAACCATATTTACTAAAATTAGCAACTAATGCGACTCCTTTAATTACAATAAAATCAGCTGATAACACAATAATTGTACAAGCGGCTAAAACTAAATATGGTGCAGTCGTGGTTGCTCCTTGGCTAATTGATACATTTCCGATGGAAGGCAGCAAATGGGTTATTGATCCGCGTACATTGCTTACTCAAGCAATGGGGTTACCACCTATATTAGTGCCAGATACAACCACCGAAAGCGGCAGGCGAATGCTTACTTTGCATATCGATGGAGATGGATTTACAAGTATTGCCCACTACGCAGGTAAGCCTTATTCAGCAGAAGTAATTCGAGATGAAATAATTAAACACTACAAACTACCGTTAACGTCATCAGTGATCCAAGCTGATATTGAAGAAGGCGGTATTCATTCTAAACAAAGTGCCAAACTCGAAGGCATTGCGCGTAGTATTTTTAACCTGCCTTACGTAGAAGTTGCTTCACACACCTATAGCCACCCCTATTTTTGGACTGCTCTATCTGGGCAAAAAAAAATAGATGAAGACGACACAGATTACGGTTTTCATCTAGATGTACCTGGCTACAACACAATTAGCCTTAAAAAAGAAATTACCGACTCGATAAAGTACATTAATGACAAGCTCGCACCTAAAAATAAAAAAACAGTGATGATGTTATGGTCAGGCGATGCAACTCCTGGTCCTAAAGCGCTTGAACTGGCTCGTGATGCTGGCGTGTTAAATGTCAATGGCGGTAATACTGATGTAAATGCTGATAACCCAAGCCTTTCTCACATCTCCCCTATCGGTCGCCCTGAAAGAGATTTGCTGTATCAAATTTACGCCCCCATATTAAATGAAAATGTTTACACAAACTTATGGCATGGCCCTTATTACGGCTTTAGACGCTTAACCGAAACATTCGAAATAACAGAAAAGCCATATAGGTTAAAACCTTACACTATTTATTATCACTTTTATTCAGGTGAAGTTCTTGCGGGCTTAGACGCTCTAAAACACAACATAGATTATGTTTTAGCAAGGCCAAATACACCGGTGCATTTAAGCCACTATGCAAAAGTAGCAAAAGATTTTTACTTTTCTGCACTTGCAAAAAACAGTAATAATGAATGGTTATTTAGCTCAAAGTACATTCGCACTCTGCGCATACCTACCGATTTTGATGTGCCAAACATAGCTCAAAGTGAAGGTGTATCTGGTGTAACTGAAAAAGGTGACTACATACATATTATAAATAACATAGCTCGCCTTAGCTTTGATCATAGCCAAAATAGTAAAAAACCTTATTTAGCATCTGCAAATGTTGTTATTAATAACTGGCAAGTTAACGGACCGGTTAGTTTTAAAGCATGGGTGCCCGCTTCACTTGATTTAATTAATGCACGTTCTTGCGAATTTGTATCTAATTTGGGTGAGCGCTTCAAAGGTATTAATCGGGGTAAATTAACACATTTCAAAATACCTGCAGGTGATTTTTATGGTTACCTTAACTGCGACGGAGCCGCACTATAATGAATACTACAAAGCGCCCTCAGTTAATTTCAGTAAAAACAATATTAGCGATATTAGCCGTAAGTTGTTTTGCACTTTATGCATTATTTCCACATACCTTATTTTTTGAAGATGATGCACTTTCACAAGACTATACCTTTGAGAAGTCTTACCTTAATGCAGCGCTCAATACAGAGCCCGACAACGAAAAGCTACGCGCAAAATTAGTTGAGCTACATATAGGGCTTAGTGAGTATTCACAAGCTACTAACGAGCTTGAAAAGCTACCTAGAGGTGAGCGCAAAGCAACACTTGAAATAAAGCTGCTCTACTCATTATGGCTAGCAAGCGGTGCTAAAGTTGACGACCGCTTTGAAGAGTTATCTTTAAAAATTGGTGCTCATAAAAACTGGAACGAACAAATATTAACTATTGCAAAAGCAGTTGGGTTAAATGCAAAAGTTGCTCAGTACTATCAAAAAAATAAACAGCCTCTCCTTGCAGCCGATTACTGGTTAAGCGCAGGGGAACCTGACAAAGCATTCGCTATTTATAAAACAAATATAAATGCTGATATTGCAGCTAAAGCGATTGAAACTGCACTTGGTGCAAATAACCCGATACAAGCTTATGCATGGTGGAAAACCTATGGCGACCAAGCCAATATTAAACGCACACTTTATTTGGCTAACTTAGCAGGCAATACAGAAGATGCGGCTCAAGCTATTGAAAGCTTATTAAAGACCGATCCAAATAACAGCGAGTACTTAACACAAGCAATGCACCTGCGTTTAGCAAATGGAAATGCAAAAGGGGCTGAGCAATTACTTGCAAAGCTATTACTACAAAGCCCAGCTGACAAAGAGCTACATTTATTAAATTGGAAGATAAAGCGCTGGCAAAACAAGCCTAAAGAAGCACTTCGAGAGTTTAAATGGCTAATGTCTAACAAAGCTGTAACTCCTGCGATGCTTACCGATAGTATTAACGATGCCACCGCTTTATATTTATACCAAGACGCTAATGATATATACGAATATAAAGCCCAAAATAGAAATCTAAAAGGTAATGGCTTTGCTAATTGGATGCAAGCTAACGAATTTATTGGTAACACAAAGCAAGAATTAAATAATATTGAACGCTTTGAGCAAATAAATGGTAAAAGTGCATTATCACAATATTGGAAAGCAAAAGTACTTCACGATACTGGTAATTTAAAAGCATTAAGAGCTTTGTGGCCTACATATAAAGGGCCTAAAAATGAAGAAGATTTACTTTGGATTGCCCGCGCATTTTGGCTAGATGATGACTTTTCTACAGCTCTGCAAGTACTAAAAAACAAACATGAAAGTTCTGACGATGAGTTTTGGAGCGCCAATGTAGACATGGCAATGCGAGTCCAAGACAAAGCTCATGAGCTATATGCATTAGAGAAGTTACAAAAAATAAGTCCTTTGAGCGTAGGCGACATGCTGCACTACCAACAACTGCGCTTTGAAGGTCGGCCTCAGGAGCTTCTTGATTATTTATGGAAAAGTGAGTCGCAAACTGACCGTCAATTGATTCAAATTGCATTATTAAGCACACAAGTAAATGATGCTAAATCAGTTGCACGTATTCATGCTGAACTTGATAAGCAGCGCTACAATAAAGCTCTCTACCCTGCTTGGTTAATTCTTTCAAATTGGTATCAAAACCAAAGTGATTTAAATTCAGCTTATACAACTTTAAACCGCGCCGCTAAATTAAGCGAATATGACTCTGATGTTGTGCTTGCACAAGGTTGGTTAGCGCTGCAAATGCATGACACTGTAATGATTGGCCGCATTTTAACACGCTATTCTCAAAGCGACACTTCCTATGCGTGGACGCAGCTCTTAGCTAGCCTATCTATTTATGAAAAATCATATAACAGTGCCTACTTTTATTTGCGTAAATTAGCCATTGCAGATCCAAGCGATTTAACAACACTGGTTAACTTAGCCGATGTAATGAAGCAACTTGGTTATTATGCAAATGCTGCTGAACTTAATCACTATTTACTGCAACACTTACCTAAAGATAAATATGCATACAGAGGCTTAATGTTCCGCTGGGCGGGCGCGATGGCTGTTCCTCATTTAATGCAATTAAACACAATGGAAGAACTTGCCCCCGACACTATTGGTGAGCCCCAAACAAACTGGTGGTTAGCGCGCAGAGCTGCACAAAAATTAGAGCCATGGCAAAAACTACAACTTTATATGACCAACGGCGAATTTAATAAAGCGAAACAACTATTAGCAGAAGGCTCACTAAGCAAATTAGATGAACTAAACGCCCTACTCTATCTAAAGCAGCCATACGCAACAATGCAGCGTTGGTACGAAGAACTCACTGGCGAGGCAAATGAATCGCAATTGAGTTTACTCAGAAATGCACGCGCATCCTATTTTAGAGCGCTTGAAATAAACCTATCGCCAGAGGCTGGTTTAAACAGTAGCCAGTACGATGTAAACGTTTATTTTCCTTATGCTAATGGGCAATGGAAATTAAGTTTAAGTAATCAGCAAAACCTTGATAACAACGGATTACTGTTTGCAATAGAAGATAAAATGACATTTGGTCGTTGGTATTTTGATGCAAAAATAGATTCGCACCAAGGCAGCTTAGTTAGCCGCCAAGGTCTTAGCATAGACTCTCGTTATCAATGGGATTCACGAACACAGGTAGGTTTAAAGCTTGAATATAATGTTGAAAACCGCCAATCAGAAGCACTACTTAGCTATGCTCAGCTAGATAAAGCCACGGCCTATGTTAACTACAATATTGATGGTAGACAAAACGTACAGCTATCAGCAGCAGCGATGTCTTTTTCTCGAAGAAGCGATGGCAGCTCACTAATAAACGGCCAAGAATATAATGCTCGTTACCAATACAGCATTTTAAAAGACCGCCCAATTTGGAACGCTTATTTTAGTGCGCAATGGCAAGACTTTGAACGTGTTAATGCATTAATAAATACAGATGCAAGCAGAAGACCGCTAAGAGTTGACCTTCAACCATTTAGACGTTTTGCACTAGGGACTTCATTTGCTTCAACTGGCTCATTAGAACCTCCTTATTTAGGCGCAAGCCCTTCGTGGTTATTTGATATAAGTACTGGCTATCAAACACTTAACGATACAGTAGATGTATCAGTTTCAAGTGGCGCAGGTTGGTCTGTACTGGGCGATGATTTATTTAAATTACAGCTGGGTTACCAAAGTAGTAATAAAGTGGGTAACTCAGATACACAATTACAATTAGGTTATTACGTACATTTTTAATGTTAGGAGAGAGTATGTTTCGTTTAATTATACCGTGTTTGGTATTACTATTATCAGCATGTACCACCAGCAGAGTTGCTGATGATGTAGAGCTTAGCCCTTTAAAAACAGTGGCATTAATGCCACTTGTTAATCATGCTCAAACACCGCTTGCCGGTGAGCGTGCTGAAGATATTTTAGCCAGCATTTGGCAACAAAATAAATTACCAACTCTAATACGTGCACCTCGCGTAAACAGCAAAGAGCTTCCACCACTGGAAGATCAATACCGTTTAGACAATGCTATGCAATGGTTAAGCACTCAACAAGCTGACTATGTACTAACAGGCAGCATTGAAGAGTGGCGCTATAAAGCAGGCCTTGATGGCGAACCTGTTGTTGCACTTACATTATCACTCACTGTAAATGGACAAACCACACCAGTTTGGACAGGTACTATTGCTAAAAGTGGCTGGGGCCGCGATAGCATTGCAGCAACAGCACAAGATGTGATTGCCGATTTAATTTCTTATATAGAGGTTAGTGAGTGAAAACACATTTCCTTAGACCAAGAGACGTTCCTGAGCTACAAATATGGGCTGAGGTATTTATATTTACCGCGCTTGCTTTAGGGCTGCCTGTATTATTTAACGCAGAGGACCCATTTTGGACTGAGGGAGGGTTTTCGTGGCCTGTACTTGGCCCACTTTTAGTTTCTCTACGTTATGGCTTTTCAAAAGGCTTTATTAGTATTTTATGTTTACTTGTTGGCCAACTTTTTTTACTTCAAGCAAATATTTTATCACCACAAACCGACTTCAATATTAACGCCATGATTGGCTACATTATTGTAATTATGATCACAGGCGAATTTAGGGATGTGTGGGAGCGTACTAATCAACAGCAAAGTATTCAGCTTGAGTACGTAACAGATCGTCTTGAAACATTTACTCGTCAGTATCATTTAATTAATTCATCTCACGATAGAATTGAGCAAATGCTAGCTGGCCATACGTTAAGTTTACGTGAATCGCTACAAGCAGTAAGAACCTCTATCGGGCTATTAAAAGAAAGAAGACTTGATAGCGCAGCGCAAAAAATAATCGACTTGTTTGTTGAGTACGGTTCGCTAGAAAGAGCGGGTTTATATAAAGTTGAAAATGACACTGTTTTAGAGCCACCACTAGCCTCTATTGGCAAAATGAGTCAAATAGCTGAAAACGATCCTCTTATATTAGCGATGATTGAAGAAAAAGAATTAGTATCAGTAAAAGACGCAAAAATGGCATCAGGTATAAGTAAATACCATATGGCGATTCCACTTATCGACGTAAATAACACAATTTATGGCGCTATTTTAGTTGAAAGAGTACAATTTTTTGCACTTAAAAATACCACTCTTACACTACTTGCAGTTATGGCTGGGCATATTGGCGATCTACTGCGCCATGAAATAACAAACCCAGTAATGACTTATGAAGAGTATCCATACTTTATTCGCCAAGTTAAACGTGCGAATAAAGAAGCAAAACGATACAACATTCCATCGCAGCTACTAAAAATAAAAGCTAATAATATTACTGATAAATCCACTCAACTTATGAGTTATTTAAGTGAAGCACGCCGTGGTTTAGACATTTATTTGTACGATAATCAAAATCAGGTATTACTGCTATTAATGCCATTAGCTGATGAGCTTGAAAAAGCAGGGTTTATCGCCCGAATGAACACTTGGTGTAAAGAGCGCACTGGTAGCACTTTAGCTGAGCTTGATATTGTTATTGAGCAGCAACTTGCACTACCTATAAGCTCAGATGACATAAAGAGATTGGTTTCACTTTCATGATTATAATTATTGTAGCGGCTATATTAGGGTGTATTTGTCAGTACTTTGCACTAATAGAAGTACTGGAAACACCTGATTGGTTTTTAGCTATATTATTGCATGCTATTGCTAGCATCTTTTTTGCTATTGTTAGTTATGTTTTTATACCTAAAAAATACAAAACGACTCCTTATAGCTCTTTGCTACTCATGTTTTTATTATTGTTTACATTACCAGTACTTGGAATTATAGGTGTTGTAGTAGCGCTTACATTTGCTCTTTGTAAACCTCTCAAGAATGACGAGATAGAAATAGAGGAGCATAAAATACCTGAGCTTCCTTTTGAAGCCAGAGCAATATCAGCAAATCCAACCTATTCAATTGGTGGACTTAAAGCAATTTTGAAGCACGCTAATGAGCCAAATAAGCGTTTAAGTGCTGTAATGGCGGCTCGTCACATGAGTGACTCACAAGCTATTCCTATTTTAAAGCTAGCACTTAAAGATTTAGAAGATGATATTCGCTTGCTCGCCTACTCAACCCTTGATGGTAAAGAAACCAAACTTAACGAAAAAATCAGTTTGTATCAGCAAGAAATAGCAGTTACAACTAAGCAGCCAAAATTGAGTCATTTACAAAAACAGCTAGCCGAACTTTATTGGGAACTGAGCTATTTAGGCTTAGCACAAGGCGCACTGCGTAAATATGTTTTAGAAAAAGCAGAAGCACTTGCATTGCAAAGTATTGAGCACGTAAAAACACCTGCAACTTTTATATTTTTAGGGCGTATATCTTTAGCCTTAGACAAATACGAAATAGCCCATGAGTATCTACTTAAAGCAACTGAGTTTGGTATGGCAAGGCGCCATGTATTGCCTTATAAAGCCGAAGTTGCCTTTTGTATGAACAAGTTTGACGACTGTAAACGCTACTTAAAAGAACTCCCAGAACAACCTAAGGGCAGTGAATTACGTCATTTGCAGGAGTATTGGCATGAGTAATAAAAATGCAGACATTTTACTGCTTTTAGAAGGCACTTACCCTTATGTACGTGGTGGCGTATCTAGCTGGGTTCATCAAATAATTGAAGGGTTACCTCATTATAACTTTGAGCTTGTTTTTATAGGTGGAGCACCAGAGCATTATGGCGAGATTCAATATACTTTGCCTGAAAACGTTACCAAGCTGCATGTTCATTATTTAGTGGAAAATGACACATCTGAAATAAAAGCTAAGCATGGCGTTAAATATAAAAAAGAGCTCTTTGATTTTTGGCAGCAACTACAAAATTATTTTAGGGATTGTGATGAGCCCATCCCAACTGAGTTATTAAAGTTTGCATTTGAGACTTTGGCTAAAAAAGACGGTATTAACAAAGCCGACTTTTTATATAGTGAATCATCGTGGCAAGTACTCACCAATTACTATTCAACTTTTTGTGATGAATCCTCTTTTATTGACTTTTTTTGGTCATACCGCAATTTATATAAACCGCTATTTAAAATAGCCGAAATTGCACGCGGACTTCCAAAAGTTAAACTTATTCACTCAATATCTACCGGGTATGCTGGTATTTTAGGATCTGGTGCCAGTGTAATAAGCGATACTCCCTTTTTGTTGACCGAGCATGGTATTTACACCAAAGAGAGAAAAATAGATCTTATTCAAGCCAGTTGGATCAAAGAGTCTGAGCAAAGCCTAGGTAAAAACTTAAATACCGAAATGGGCTTTATTCGCCGTATGTGGATCAGCTTTTTTGAGCAAATCGGCCGAACAACATACCAAGAAGCAGATAAGGTCATTTCGCTATACGGCGGTAACAGGCAGCGCCAAATAAAGGATGGTGCAGCGCCAGAAAAAGCATTTGTTGTACCTAATGGAATTAAAACAGTGCGCTTTATTGAAGCGCTTGAGCAGCGTCCAAAACAGATACCACCAGTTGTTGGATTAATTGGACGTGTAGTGCCTATAAAAGATATTAAAACCTTTATACGTGCGATTAAAGAGGCGCAATCGATGCTGCCTGAAGTAGAAGGCTGGATCATCGGCCCTTATGAAGAAGATCCGCAATATTACAAAGAGTGTGAACTACTTGTAGGCAGTCTTGATTTACAAAGCAGTGTAAAGTTTTTAGGTATGCAAGATATTACCAAAATTTTGCCTAAGCTCGGAATTGTAGCTTTAACCTCGATTTCCGAAGCGCAGCCTTTAGTACTTTTAGAAGCAATGGCGGCCGGTGTGCCTGTACTTGCTAGTGATGTTGGCTCGTGCCGCGAAATAATCGAAGGCGGAACTGATGAAGATAAAGCATTAGGTAAAGCCGGTGAAGTTGTCTCAATTGCTTCACCTAGCGAAACAGCACAACAAATATCAAACATGCTAACAAATGAGCAAGTTTGGCTTGAGTATCAAAAAAGTGGTTTAGACCGCGTACAAAAATTTTATGACGAGAGCCACATGTTTGCCCGTTACGATAAACTTTATAAGGATACAATGGCATGGCCGGAATAGGTTTTGAGATACGAAAAATTCTCAAAAAAAATACCCTGCTCTCAGTTTTTGAAGCATACGGCTACGCGGGCTTAATAGGCTCAGGTCCTTGGCTGCTCTCTATTGTAGCGTTAATGCTAATTGGTATTTTAAGTTTAGGCGTTGTATTACCCAAAGTACTTATTATTCAGTTTTTAACGCTTGTTACCTACATGATGGCAGCTTCACTTATTTTAACGGGTGGCTTGCAGTTATTATTAACTCGATTTATTGCAGATTTGTTTTTTCAAAAAGAAGAGGCAAAAGTACTGCCTAATTTACTTGGTGCGCAACTTATAACAACAATAGCCGCATTATTGGTGGGCTTGGCTGTATGGCCTATGCTCCCTATACCCGTTGTTACTAAGATTATAATTTTAGGTGCCTTTGTAAGCTTATGTAATCAGTGGCTTGGCGCTATTTTTCTATCGGGTATGAAAGAATACCGGTTGATTTTGATTACCATGCTAAGTGGTTATGCCTTTATGGTACTGCTTGCATATTTATTAAGAGACTGGCAGTTAGACGGCTTGTTTTTTGCGTTTTTTGCAGGCGAAGCTCTACTCTTTTTTAGCTTTTTGTTTATGATTATTCGCCGCTACCCAGGTGAAAAACTTATAAGCTTTGACTTTTTAAGCAATAAAAAAGTGTATTACAGCCTATTCTTTTGTGGTCTGTTTTATAACATTGGTGTGTGGGCTGATAAGATCATCTTTTGGTATTCACCAAGCACATCAATACAAATTATTGGCACGTTAAGAGCCAGCCCAATTTACGACTTACCTATATTTTTAGCCTATTTGTCTATTATTCCCGGTATGGCAGTATTTTTAGTAAAAATGGAAACCGACTTTGTAGAAGAATACGACCGTTTTTACACAGCTATTCGAGAGGGTTCATCGTTAGAAGAGATTTACTATTTAAAAGACAATATGATCCAAACTGCACGTGCCGGTTTATACGATATATTTAAAATTCAAGGTATTACCGTTGCCTGCTTATTATTATGGGGCGAGCAAATACTTACCTTTATTGGTATTGATCCAAACTATAAAACGCTTTTATTTATTGATGTAGTTGGTGTGGGTGTACAAGTTATATTTTTGTCTATTTTAAATATTTTGTTTTATTTAGATAAACGCTCAACCGTCCTATTTTTAGCGGGGCTATTTTTGGTAATAAACGTTGTTTTAACTTTGCTATCAATCGCTTTTGGGCCGCAATTTTATGGTTACGGCTTTGCTCTCTCAACTATTGTTACCTCTGTTGTTGGGTTATTTTGGCTTTCTAAACAATTTGAAGATTTAGAATACGAAACGTTTATGCTGCAATAGCATAATATAAAGGCTGCTTATGCAGCCTTTATATTTAAAGCTTTTCGTACAAAATTAAAATAATTAATTATTGGAAAGCGGCTGATACACACCATGTTTATAGCTCACATAAGCGCCTCAGTTTAAAGTAAAAAAGACTAGCCCAGTAAAGATATAAAATGGGTATAAAACAAAGGGCTTATAAAAACCAAGCCCCTACCTTGGCTTAGCTAATCTCTTGTACAATTAGACTTAACTAGTTTAGCTTTATACTAAATGAGGTAGCCGTTGCAATTACTTACTCACCCATCGCGCTTTAAAACCACGCGTATCAACATGTATAAATGCGCCTCTGTGCGACTTAGGCCCATAAATACCTAAACCACCTAGCAAACCTTTAAATGATTCACGTCTAGCTAACGACTCCACTATATCGGCCATCGCTTTAGCGTCACCAATTGAATGCTTACCGTCATTATTTATATCATCCATACGGTAGTTGCCATCGTTATCTATAAAAATATCGGCAGCATCACCAAATACATGTCGGCTAAGTTTTACATTGCCAATTGATTTGTTGTAGTACGGAGTTCTATAACC
Source organism: Pseudoalteromonas sp. SR41-7 (assembly GCF_014163935.1). NCBI lineage: Bacteria > Pseudomonadati > Pseudomonadota > Gammaproteobacteria > Alteromonadales > Pseudoalteromonadaceae > Pseudoalteromonas > Pseudoalteromonas sp. SR41-7. The sequence goes on from NZ_JACJEF010000015.1 coordinate 17,601, forward strand.
GCTCATAACCACCATATTACTAACCGGTATACCTTCTAAAATCAGTTCTTTGCGTATTTTTTCTAGTTTAAGTAACAACTTATTTTGTAAAAATAAATACTTTGGGTACTTACTTCGCTGCTTACTAACAAATTCCTTTAGTGAAAAGTGAGGTGATATTTTTACGTTTTCATTTTCAGGCGTTACCTTAACAAAGCCATCGGGCACTATGTAGTGTGAAGCGTCTTTAATCTGTGAAGGTTTAGGGTAGTGCCCAATGTGGTAATACTTGAGCTTTCCTCCTTCAACATTGTCTGCCGGTACTTTTACAAATACGTTGATTTTCATACGCTGTTTTTTATCGGGCGACTCAATAATTACCGTTGTTAAACCGGGCTCTTTGGGTGCTTGCCATTGCCAACGGTTGGTGTCTGTAAGCTTAGATTTCCCCTGAGTGTTAATTAGCGTGTAAGCATTTTTTGATTGCGCAAAAAGCACTTCAAACTCAACTTGCTCTTGGGGCATTACAAATACTGAAAACACCGAATATGGCATAACTATATCGTTAATTTTTAGGCTAAATTCTGCATCTTCAAAGTTGGCTTTGTTTTTTATATCAACTACCTGATGCGCAGGCTTTGTAGGCGCGGCAGCAAATACACTATTGCTAAATATAATTGTAAATATGGCGATAGAAATATAATGAATAAATTGCATAAACCCTCTCATTATTTATTTTTTAATAAAGCGGCAATCACCGACTGTTCATCATTTTTTAATAGTGCTTTTTTATCGCGTTGATATATGTCATCTCTAAAGTTAACCAGCTTATTTTCGTCAACCCATGCAGTCCAATAAACTAAATGAATAGGAAGAGGCTCATCTAAATAAAACGTCTGAGTACTGTTTTGAGCAAGTGCGCTGTCCATATTATTGAGTGTTTGCGCTTCTCCTTCGTACTTAATAATTTCACGCGCTAACGAAAAAGGCTTTTCTATTCTTATACAGCCATGCGATAAGGCTCGGTTTGCTTGGCTAAAGCGGTGCTTTGCTGGCGTATCGTGAACATAAATTGCTTCGGCATTGGGGAATAAATACTTAACTTCCCCTAGGGGGTTTTCTTCACCAGCACGTTTTACTAAAAAGTGATCAAATTGGTACGGCTTAATAGAGTCCCAATCAATATTGCTTGGATTAACAGTTTGTGAGTCTAGGTAGCTGTTTTTTCTAATTTCAATATTATTTTTTACAAGATAGTCAGGGTCCTCGGCTACCTTTGGAGCAATTTCTTTGGTGGCAATTGAGGTGGGTATACGCCATTCAGGATTAACTACAAACTTTTCTATTTCGTCGCTAAATGCAGGTGTTTCCCAACTTGGTTTACCTACAATTACGTTATTTTTTAATTTTACATCGCCAGCTTTTACAAATCGTAAGCTGTATTCAGGAATATTTACATACACATATTGCTCATCACTTGCGCCTGCAAAGTTAGTTATTCTATAAAAGTTAAGTTTTAATTTATCGAGTTTTTGCTGTGCGGGCACATTAAGCGATGCAAAAGTACGCTTACCCACTCGGCCATCAACTTTTAAACCATGGCGGCTTTGAAATTGCTTAACAGCTTGCTCTATATCTTTATCAAACGTGCATATAACTTCGTCGCACACATTAGTTTTTAAGTCACGCTCTTGGTATAAACGCTGTGCAAGTAAGCTCACTTGTTTATTATTACTGCCTAGTTCAAGCAATTCATCGTTATATAAGTGTGTAAAACCACCTTTGTTAACTATTTCTTGATACCAATTAATGGCTTTTTCTGTACGTTCAATTAACTGCGCTGAATATTGGTCAAAGTAGTAGGTGTCATCTGCTTGCACGTACTTTTGTGAGTTGTAAGTAGTTAGTGAAGAGTTAGCGAGTACCACACTTTCAAGCTCATTGGCAGCGAGTGTTGGTGCTGAGCATAAGCCGCTCATGCCAATAAACAATGCAGTTTTTAAAGTAAAACCCTTTGCTTTAGTAAGCGCTTGATTTGAAAATGACCCCTTCACTGTGTACCTCCTCGCTAAATATCGTTGATAAATGCTTATGTACTTACCACTAAGTAGTACACTGGAGGTGCAACGGTAATGCCAAATTAAAGTTTCAAAATAAACAATTGAAATTTAATGACTTTTTAAAAAATCTTATTCTAAACGTTAATAAATTAAACTAGAGAATATGTAATTACTATGCTCAAGTGTGTAAAGTTGCTATGGCAATTAATCTTTTAAAAAAGCTAAAAAACCACGTTCATAACGACTCAAGTACTTTGTTTTTCGTGGTAATGAAAGAGACTCTCTCCACGCAGTTTGAGTATCTTCATCTTCTTTACACAGCGTAATTAAATCGGGATGCACATAAGATTTGCGTGCTATAGCGGGAGTATTACCAAGTTGCTCAGATACGCTATCAAGCATGTTTTTTAAACTAAGCGCCCCTTTAGCTTTAGCTAATTGTTTGAATGCAATAACGCTTGCTCGCCAAGTTCTAAAGTGTTTTGCACTAAACTCCTCGCCCATTATTTGCTGAATGTATTGGTTTATTTCACTTGATGTAACATTTGTGCGCTCACCTTCATTTATATACTGAAATAAATGCTGCCCGGGTAAATCTTGTAAGTCTTTTATAACATGGCTAAGCACCCTGTCGGTTATATTTACTTCACGTTCTTTACCTGATTTGGCACGATATTTTAGCTGAATATTTTTGCCCGTGAGTTGTGCATGGCGTGTTCGTAATGTTGTCGCACCAAAACTTTTATTTTGCTTTACGTTACGCTCGTTACCTACCCTCAGCGCACCTAAATCCATAAGTCTTACAACTGCTGCTAAAGTGCGTTCAATATTAAGCTCATCGCCTTGTAAGTCTGTTTCTAAACGCGCTCTTAACAAAGGGAGTTTATTACCAAATACTCCACATGCTTGGTATTTTTTTGCTTCTTGTTGCGCCCTAAATTCAGGATGGTAACGGTATTGCTTTCGCCCCTTACTATCAAATCCTGTCGCTAAAATATGTCCGTTTTCTTCTGGGCAAAACCAAGCGTTTTTATAGGCAGGCGGAAATGCCAATCCATTCAAACGATCAATCACATTTTGCTCTTTTATTTGCTTACCGATTGGATCAAAGTAAAGCCAACTTTTCTGTTTAAGTTTACGAGTGATCCCTGGTAAATTATCGTCTACATAAATTAGCTTCATTAACCCTCCAGTTATATTTAAGCATGCGTCGGAATACAAAATGTATCACTTTAAAATAACCTTAAACTGAACAAGATTATTGATATATAATAAAAAACCAACAACAATTATAAATACTTAATATATATTAATAATTCTATTTAGGTTTTCGTAAAAGTAGGTCGAACTTACGCGCCAGCAACAAGCCTATTACGATTAAACTCGATGCACTTAGCGCTAAAAAAAGCTACTTGAGATAGATTTATTACCCTAAGTTCAGATTAATTACACTTTGTCCCCCGCAATTGGGGTGCTGTTTAAATGGAGAATTCAATGGCTTTTGATTATGGATCGATTGATCTTGGACTAAAAAACCCCTTCAAACTGGAAGGTAAAGTAACAGCATTAAGAGGACTCATTGAGTCTATAGCAGGTATTAGTTTACTTGTTATTGCTGCGGGCTCTGTGAAAGAAGATACAACCGCGGGTTGGATTTTAATGGTGTTTGGCATGCTTATTTTAGCATTCGGCATTCGCTCACTATCGGCAGGTATTTACGCAACACTTAAATACTTTGTAGGTAGAAACCACCCAACTTCACTTGCTTATAACTACAGTAAATCGCAAGCATCAACCGCTCAAGAAGAACAAAAAGAAGTAGCCTACACAGCGCAATCACTTGAAGAAATGCTGGTTGGTCGTAAAAACAGTACATTTAAAGAGCCTAATGGTTTTTTATCACGCTTACTTCACAGCTTAATCCCTAAGTTATTGTTTCTACCATATCCTATTCGAAATGTTGCCCAGCGATTATTTGGCTCATGGGTAAGCACCTTTGTCGCCCTTATTGCTTATGGCCTTGTTGCATTTGTATCTTTGTCGGGCTTTACCGGTGAAGCTGGGGAATTAGCATTTCCGGTCTATAGTGCAATATTAATGTTTTACGTGCTTTTTTCGTGGCGCTCTACAGGTAAACCTATCTCTCGAAATGCAGAAAAGAATATTGAAGCACTTGGTACTGGTGCACTCGCTAAAATTATTTCTTTATCTTTTATTTTACCCATCGCTATTGGTCTTTCTATGTCATGGTTGATGAAAGAGCAGCACATTAGTAAACAAGAAATAGATAACTGGCTTGAGCAACTGCCTAGTCTTCATGCTGGAATGTACTTAATTGCAATTATTGTATTAGCAACTCTAAGCTGTGCGCTTGCTTTTATCATGATTAAAGCGCGTTTAAATTCAGTTACCCCTTCAGCTGAAGTATCTGAACTACGTGAAAACTGGCAAGAGTCTGTTCATCCAGACGAGATTTTCATAAACCTCGATAACCTAGTAATGGCTAATCGCCGTTATAAAGAAGTACCTAACAGAGTTTACAGAGAATTAGACCCTAAGCTTCAAGAACAAATAGAAGGTAAAGGCGGTTTTAAAGGTGAAATGATCCAAGAGATTCAGCCTAAACTGCACTCAATGGACTTAGGTAAAAACTTTACACTCGCGAGATTACTTGCTTTGGTGAGCGGTAACTTACTTTATATTGTAGCGTTAGCATTTACTGTACTTTTAGCGTATTCGTTTATTAATATTTACCATTACATTGATGCGGCAAATATTAATAGTTTTAAACAGGCATTTAATAACCAACATGTCATTCAATTTAGTGAGCTATTAATGACAAGCTTTCACTTATTGCTAATAGGCGTACTTATTAAAGCATTTGCGCAGTTACTTGCAAACACAGCGCATCTATTTTTTGCAGAAATGCAATTTGAGTCACTGCTTGTGTACTTTAAATGTGAAGGCACTTTTACTGAGTCTAAAATATCAACAGGTACTGGTATTCACGATAGCACCCGCTCAGAAAATACTTTAGTACGCAGTAGCATAACGCCTTGGATTATTGTTTCTCGTGTTATCTCTACTACGTTTGCTGCAACAGGTATGAAAAACCTTGAACATCCTCGCCACATTATGGAAATGCATAAAGACGAAGGACAATTACAAGCAATCAAAAAAGACGTTATTTCATTCTTAAAAGACCGCGAATCTATCGCCTCAATCACCAGTGAGCGTGATTTAGGTAATGCGTCACAAATACATCAACTAAACCAACAAACGCGCGCTATACCTACTCAGCAAGCGATAACGAAAGATGATGAAGAAGCTGCCGGGTATTTAAGACAAGAAGAAAACTTATCTCCCGAGCCCAAGGGTTAATTAACCTCAAACCTAGATAACTTTTATTAATGCCACCTTGTTAACTTAGGTGGCATTTTTTTTAACCTCTATTCAATACTTTTTAACTTTATTACCTCTTTTGCACTCAACAACATTATTAATATTGGATTAGTTCACAAAGCCCTTGCTTTATGTGCTAAAACACAAATAATGAAAGGATTAATTACAGGGTAAGAATGAGGACAATGAGCTATATACTAACCACCCAATGTGCTGATGATGTAGGCTTAATAGCTAAAATTACAGGGCTTTGCCATAAAAATAATTTAAACATTACGCGTAACAACGAATTTGTAGATAAAGACGCGCAGCGATTTTTTATGCGTACAGAGCTTACAGGTGAGCCACAAAGCGACTTTTTAGATCAATTGCGCGCACTGTTGCCACAAGGCGCTAAACTTGCGCTACATTGCGGCGCAAAAACTAAAGTAGTTTTACTGGCAACTAAAGAAGCTCATTGTTTAGGTGGTATGCTGTTAAAGCAATTTGAACAAACTCTTAATATTGAAGTACTCGCTGTAATTGCTAACTATGCTGATTTAGAGCCGCTAGCTAAAGGGTTTGGTGTGCCATTTCATGTTGTATCGCACGAAGGATTAACCCGTAGCGAGCATGATAAAAAGGTAGGCGATTTAATTGCCAGCTACAACCCTGACATTATTGGCCTTGCTAAATACATGCGTATTTTAAGTCCTGAATTTGTGGGTCGATTTGAAGGTAAGATAATTAATATTCATCACTCATTTTTGCCTGCATTTATAGGTGCTAAACCTTATCATCAAGCATTTGAGCGCGGCGTAAAAATTATTGGTGCTACCGCTCACTTTGTTAATAATGAGCTTGATGAAGGGCCTATTATTTTGCAAGATGTAACCAGCGTTACACATGCTAATACCGCCGAAATGATGGCTAAAATGGGCAAAGATGTTGAAAAAACAGTGTTTTGTAAAGCACTTCAACTTGCCTCAGAGCATAAGCTATTTATTAATGGTAATAAAACCGTGGTGTTTTCTTAGCATTAATCCAACTGCTTAATTATTCTACGTATAAAAAATGCCAGCATTGTTGCTGGCATTTTTTTGCTCATAAATAAGCTAAAAACTTTTTAAATGTAAATTATGCCTGCTCTATTGGTTCGAGCTTTAATTTAGCGGCAATTAAAACGGCTTGGGTACGATTGTACACACCGAGTTTTCTAAATATGGCTGTAATGTGTGCTTTTACTGTCGCTTCTGATATGTGTAGTTCATAAGCAATTTGCTTATTAAGTAAACCTTCGTGCAAATATTGCAGCACTCGGTATTGTTGAGGCGTTAATGAGGCAACTTGCGCTGCTATTTCTCTATCTTCACCTTCAATTTCAGCTACTTTGTTTTTTAGCTCTTTTGGTAGCCATGTTTCGCCTTCAAGTATTTGGTTAATTGCACTGGCAATATCATCAGACGATGATGATTTAGGAATAAAACCCATAGCGCCGTAACCCATTACTTTAGAAACGATATTCACGTCTTCACTACCCGAAACAACGGCAATAGGTAAGCTTGGGTATTCTTCTCTAATACGAATAAGACCATATAAATCACCATTACCTGGCATGTGAAGGTCTAGCAGTAATATATCAAGATCCTCTTGCTCGCTTAACACTTGCAGTGTGCTGTCAAAATCGGATGATTCAAAAACCTCTAAACCCTCAAATTTTGCGCTCAGTGCGCCCTTTAGTGCTTCACGAAATAACGGATGATCGTCCGCTATTAAAAACTGACTCATGGTTCACTCCTAATAAATTCGGCTGCCAGTTAGGTTTAAAACCTTTACTGACAGCCGATATACTACGTTTAGAATCAACTTGTAATCAAGTTTTTAACGCACATTTAACGATTTAATCTGTTCTCGATTAGTTCATCGACAACTGAAGGATCGGCAAGCGTTGACGTATCACCGAGTTGTTGGTGCTCATTTGCAGCGATTTTACGTAAAATACGACGCATAATCTTGCCTGAACGTGTTTTTGGCAAACCCGGTGACCATTGAATCATATCTGGAGATGCAATTGGGCTGAGCTCTTTACGAACCCAATTACGTACCTCTTTAGTTAATTCATCGCTTACAGTTACACCTTCGTTAGGCGTAATGTAAACATAAATACCTTGGCCTTTAATATCATGGGGGTAACCTACAACAGCAGCTTCTGCTACCGCTTCATGCGCAACTAACGCACTTTCAATTTCGGCAGTACCAAGGCGGTGCCCAGACACATTAAGTACATCGTCCACACGGCCTGTGATCCAGTAATAACCATCTTCATCACGACGACAACCATCGCCTGTAAAGTAAACTCCTGGGTAGGCGCTAAAATAAGTTTGTTCAAAACGTTCATGGTCGCCATAAACAGTTCGAGCTTGCGATGGCCAACTATCTAAAATAACTAAATTACCATCTACGGCACCTTCGAGTGTATTACCTTCAGCATCAAATAATGCAGGCGCAATACCAAAAAATGGATGTGTTGCAGAACCTGGTTTTGTATCAGTAGCGCCCGGAAGTGGTGTGATCATAATGCCACCGGTTTCTGTTTGCCACCATGTATCAACAATCGGGCAATTAGATTTACCAATACTCTCGTAATACCATGTCCACGCTTCTGGATTTATTGGCTCACCTACTGAACCTAAAATACGTAAACTATCGCGATGTGACGAAGCTGTAGGCTCATCACCTTTAGCCATTAGTGCTCTAATTGCTGTAGGGGCGGTATATAAAATAGTAACGCCGTGTTTATCAACTACTTCGCCCATACGCCCTGCAGTTGGATAAGTGGGGACACCTTCAAATAAAACCTGAGTACAACCGTTTACTAATGGCCCGTACGCAATGTAACTGTGGCCTGTGATCCAACCTACATCGGCACTACACCAATACACATCATCTTCTTTTAAATCAAATACGTATTCATGTGTCATTGATGAGTAAACTAAGTAGCCACCTGTAGTATGTACAACACCTTTAGGCTGACCAGTAGAACCTGATGTATACAATATAAACAAAGGATCTTCAGCATTCATTGGCTCTGGCTCACACTGTGCCGGTAAGTCAGCAACTAGCTCGTGCCACCATATATCGTGCTCATTCCAATCAACTTCACCGCCTGTTAATTGATGCACAATAACGTGTTCAATTGTGGTTACAGTTTCTTGCGCTACCGCTTCATCTACATTTGCTTTTAATGGAACACAATTTCCTGCTCTGCGTCCCTCATCAGAAGTAATAACAACCTTAGCACCAGAATCTCTAATACGATCAGCAATAGCCGATGGTGAAAAACCACCAAATACAACAGAATGAATAGCACCAATACGTGCACAAGCTTGCATTGCATACACCGCTTGTGGGGTCATTGGCATATAAATAGCTACGCGGTCACCTTTTTGTACACCCAGTTTTTTTAAACCATTGGCAAATTTAGCCACTTCGTCATGAAGTTTTTGATAAGTAATGTTCTCACTTTGAGAAGGATCATCTCCTTCCCAAATAAGCGCAATTTTGTCTGCTTTCGTTTTTAAGTGGCGGTCAATACAGTTGTAAGACGCATTTAAATAGCCATCTTCATACCATTTAATACTGATGTGGCCTTTATCAAAAGAGGTGTTTTTAACTTTAGTGTAAGGAGTAGACCAATCGAGGCGTTTGCCATGCTCACGCCAAAAACTTTCTGGGTCATCAATAGATTGCTTATAAAGCGTATTATATTTATTTTTATCAATGAGAGTCGCATCTTTAATATGCGCAGGAACTGGATAGATACTTTGTGACATCTTCGTCTCCATTTAAATTACTTGCCTTAAGCTTTTATCAAGGATTACTCAGCAGTACTTTATTAAGTATTAGACCTTAGTTGTACTCTACTCCAATTTACTCATTTGTAGTTTATAATCCACCTGCTTTCAATTTTTTACATAAATAATACAACGCGTTAAATGTAAGTAAATGCAAACTAATCAACTCTAAAACCTTAGTCTTATAGACCAATAGATAATTGAGTAAATATTGCACATATTCAAAAGTGTTTGTGTACTTTAATAAAGATATTTGCGGTATTACTTGCCAAAGCTTTATTTAACGAATGAAAACAATATGTGTATTGAAAAGCCAAATTAACACCCTTTTTTATTCGTAAGTAATACTAGTAGCAAGTAATACAACCTTACATGAAAAAAAAAGCAACAAACAACAAGTAGCCTATAAAGGACACCACAATGAAATTTACCCCATTAAAAACATTAGCAGCAAGCGCTGTATTATGTGCACTATCAAGCACTGCTTATGCAGCGACTGCCGCAAAAATTGGTGATACGGAATTTACTTACGGTGGATACATTAAACTCGACTCTATGTGGAGTGATTATTCAGCGGGTGCGCCTGCAGGCTCAAACGTAGGTCGTGACTTTTACGTACCAAGTACGTTAACAGTTGGCGATGATAACAGCTCAGATGCTGTATTTGATATGCATGCTCGTGAGTCACGTTTTAACTTTGGCACAGCCACTGTTATGGATAACGGTAAAACCGTTAATACTAAAATTGAAATTGATTTTTTGGCCTCGGCTGCTGGCGGTAATGAGCGAGTTTCAAATTCTTACGCCCCGCGTATTCGCCATGCGTTTGTGACTTACGATGGTTGGTTATTTGGTCAAACATGGTCTAACTTCCAAAACGTGGGGGCGCTTGCTGAAACGCTTGATTTTGTAGGTCCTGCTGAGGGTACTGTGTTTGTGCGTCAATCGCAAATTAAATACACCACTGGCGCATGGTCGTTTTCATTAGAAAACCCAGAAAGTACAATTTCTACTACTAGCGGTATGGTAGTAACTGATGATGCATCATTGCCTGACTTTACAGCTCGTTACACACACAAAGCCGATTGGGGTAACATTGTGGTTGCAGCGCTTGCTCGCCAACTTACTTATAAAGTAGGCAGTGTTGATGCAGATGAAACTTCTTTTGGTATTAGTGCATCAGGTAAAATAAACCTTGGTGAAGACAACCTTAAATTTATGCTTACTCAAGGTAAAGGCTTAGGCCGTTACGTAGGCTTAAACGTTGCTCACGGTGCTGTACTTAATGGCGATGAACTAGATGCAATTGATTCGACTTCTGGTTTTGTTGCTTACCAGCACAAGTGGACAAGCCAATGGCGTTCAACGTTCTTATACTCATTCTTCTCTGCTGATAACAACACTGATTTATTAGCTATTTCTGGTGATCCGACTGAATCAAGCCAAAGCTATAGCGCTAACATTCTATACTCACCGGTTAAACGTCTAACTTTTGGTGCTGAGCTAAAGCATGCTGAGCGTGAAACTGAAAGCGGCGTTGATGGCGATTTAGACCGCTTACAGTTTTCTGTTAAATACTCTTTTTAATAACTAGAAAGCTAACTACTTTAAAAAGCGGCCTAGGCCGCTTTTTTTATAAGCGAGATTGAGTTCTATATAATTCATCAATTCGTACCTAAAATCTTTATATGTGGCGCTAAAATCCAAAAAAATAGAATTATTATTGATAAAAACACTAAACACAATTGCAAATCGATATCATTTAGATTAAGTTACGCACTTCTTTTGAACTAACTGGAAAAACTTATGTCGTCCCCTCAAGTTTTGCGTTTATCTAAACTAAGCTTTGCTACTTCTTTAATTTTATCTGGTTATGCACTTGCTGATGAGGCAAATGTAAAATCTGAACCTCTCGAAAAAATTGCGGTATATGGTCAGCATCATAAAAACTACATTACTGAAGAAGCGCAATCGGCTACCAAACTAGGTTTAACAATTAAAGAAACACCACAATCAATCTCGGTAGTTTCACGCGCACTAATGGACGACTTTTCACTAGACGACATAAACTCAGTACTTGAAAGCACGCCAGGCGTAACAGTAGAGCAAATAGAAACAGATCGTACTTACTTTAAGGCCCGTGGTTTTGAAATTACGAACTTTCAAGTTGATGGCTTAGGGATCCCACAAAGCTCAGGCTCTATTCAAGGTAGTCTTGATACATCAATTTATGACCGTGTAGAGATAGTTCGCGGTGCTAATGGTTTAATGACTGGCGCTGGTAATCCTTCTGCAACTGTAAACATGGTTTTAAAAAAGCCAACTTATACAACACAGGCAAATGCATCAGCATCTTATGGCTCATGGAATAAAAAACGTTTAGATTTAGATGTATCTACGCCAATAAATGAAGACCACGCTGTACGCGCTGTATTTACAAAACAAAAAGCTGATTCATACTTAGATCGTTACGAAACAGATAAAACAATTATTTACTTAGCCTACGAAGGTAAATTAACGGACAGCACACTATTAAGTGTTAACTACGTTAACCAACAAAAAGACGCAGATAGCCCGCTGTGGGGTGCACTACCTCTTTATTATACAGACGGAACAGCAACCGATTACGACGAATCAACCAGCACTGCTGCTGACTGGTCTTACTGGGATAACAGTGCTGAGCAAGTATATGTAACACTTGAACAAAACTTATCGGCAACATGGGTAGCTAGAGCACGTTATGCTCACATCGAAAACGAACAAGACTCAGAGTTGTTCTACGTATACGGCACCCCTGATAAAGATACTGAACTTGGTTTAACAGGTTATGCTAGCCGTTATGATTACGAAGATAAGCATGACTTATTTGATTTATATGCCAGTGGTAAGTTTGATTTATTTGGCCAAGAGCACGACCTATCATTTGGTGTTAGCCAAGCTAAAATGGATTACAACGAGCAGTCTCTTTACGATTACACTACAGGCAATGGTTTTCCAGCTATGCCATCACTTAAAACGTGGGATGGTGTAGTACCAGAGGCAACACTTGCTGATGGCTTAAATGGTAGTGATATTACTAACGAGCAAAAATCAGCTTACATATCTACTCGCATTAGATTAAGTGAGCCTTTAAGTGTGCTCGCTGGTGTGCGTTATACAGATTGGAAAACTAAAGGGAGTGCTTACGGTGTTGAGCAAACAAGAAGCGACTCTGAAGTTATTCCTTATATTGGCACGGTGTACGACTTTAACGAGTCTCTATCAGCTTATGCAAGCTACACAGAAACATTTGTACCGCAAAAAGAGCTTGATATTAATGCCAACCAATTAGCTCCCGTAATAGGTAAAAGTAGTGAAGTTGGTATAAAAGCACAGTTACTTGATGACCAAATTTTCGTAACTTTTGCTTACTTCGATGCAAAGCAGGAAGGGCTTGCCATAGCTTTACCCGACTCACTACCTAGTGATACGCGTTATTATGCAGCAGATGGTATTAACAGCAACGGCTTTGAAGTTGAACTAAGTGGTCGAATAACCGATGATTTAAGCGCAAGTGTAAGTTTTAGTAACCTAAATATTGATGGTGATGATTTAGTTAAAGATTACACACCTGAAAACCAACTTAAAGTGGCCGCAACCTACCAAGTACCTTTAGTTGATGGTTTATCATTTGGTGCAAACTATCGCTGGCAGGATTCAACTAGCCGAGTTCAAGTCGAAGATGCAAATGGTATTGCAAGCGTCACTACTCACCAAGATGCATACGGGTTACTTGATTTAATGGCCACTTACGAAATTACAGATAACGTAGGAGTCACTTTCAACGTAAATAACACCACCGGTGAAAAATATTTGCACAGCCTGTACTGGGCACAAGGTTACTACGGTGCACCTCGTAACTACGCCCTATCTGTAAACTGGCAATTATAAATATATTTGATTAATTAAAGACTCTAGATTTTTTTAATTCAATAGAAAAAAACGACACATTTTTAATGTGTCGTTTTTATTTTATCTAACCTGATGTAAGTTTTTAATAACAAAAAAGCGCTAATCATTACTGATTAGCGCTTTTCAAAGCTCGGGTCAAATCAAGCTTAAAAACTCATTTGGGTGCAGTTTAAAGGTCTGGATCGTCGCCTAACTTATCTTCACCGTCTTCAGGTTCAATAGTTGCTTTTAGTAAAAGCATTTCGCGTAACTTACCTTCAATCTCATCTGCAATTTCTGGGTTTTCTTTCAAAAACTTAATTGAGTTAGATTTACCTTGACCAACCTTGTTGCCACTGTAACTGTACCAAGCACCTGCTTTTTCAACAATTTTATGCTTAACACCTAAATCAATTAACTCGCCTTGCTTAGAAATACCTTCGCCATACATGATGATAAATTCAGCTTGTTTAAATGGCGGCGCTACTTTGTTTTTAACAATTTTAACGCGGGTTTCGTTACCAACAACTTCATCACCTTCTTTCACAGAACCAATACGACGAATATCAATACGTACCGATGCGTAAAACTTAAGTGCATTACCACCCGTTGTTGTTTCTGGGTTACCAAACATAACACCAATTTTCATACGGATTTGGTTAATGAAAATACATAACGTGTTAGAACGTTTAATATTACCAGTAAGCTTACGTAATGCCTGTGACATTAAACGTGCTTGCAAGCCCATGTGCGAGTCGCCCATGTCGCCTTCAATCTCAGCTTTTGGTGTAAGTGCAGCAACCGAGTCAATAATAACAACGTCTACTGCGCTTGAACGTACTAACATGTCACAAATTTCTAGTGCTTGCTCACCTGTATCAGGTTGAGATACAAAAAGGTCATCAATATTTACACCTAGTTTTTGTGCATATACAGGATCAAGAGCATGCTCAGCATCAATGAAGGCACATGTTTTACCTTCTTTTTGAGCTTCTGCGATAACTTGTAAAGTAAGCGTTGTTTTACCAGATGACTCAGGACCATACACTTCAACAATACGTCCCATAGGTAAGCCACCTATGCCTAAGGCAATATCAATACCTAGTGAACCTGTAGATACAGATTCAATGTTTAACGCTTTGTTGTCACCCAATTTCATAATTGAGCCTTTACCAAATTGACGTTCAATTTGTGATAGTGCTGCGTCTAACGCTTTTTGTTTGTTATCGTTCATTTTGTTCTCCAATCCAGCTAATGCGAACAAGTATACTGTATGAAATCACAGTATCAAGCTAATTTTTTCATTTTATCTCATCTATTACACTTTTTAATGCAAATACAATAGCTTGCAGTCTTACTTGAGCCCTATCACCAGTAAATATTTGTTTAAAGGTCAGTACTTTGTCATCAATTTGTATGCCAAACCATACAAGTCCAACAGGTTTACCTTCTGTCGCCCCGCCAGGCCCTGCAATGCCCGATACAGCTATAGATATATTAGCGTTTGTTGCTTTAATAGCACCTACTGCCATTTCATGGACTGTTTGCTCGCTCACAGCACCGTATTGATTTAATGTACTAGCACTAACATTGAGCAAATCTTGCTTTGCTTGGTTACTATAAGTGACAAATGCACGGTCGATATAAGCTGAACTTCCAGGTGTATCGGTAAGCGCATAACTCACTCCGCCACCAGTACATGACTCAGCAGTAGTGATCCATAAGCATTTATCCGTTAAAATAGCGCCTAATTGCGCAGCAAGTGTTTTAATCTCTTGATGTAATTCCATATTCAGCCTTTGGGTAAATACATGTCGTTTGATCTTTATGCACCACACACTATAAAACAACAAACCCCTATGATGCAGCAGTATCTAAAAATAAAATCAGAGCATCGCGATATTTTATTGTTTTATCGTATGGGCGATTTTTACGAACTTTTTTTTGATGACGCTAAACGCGCCGCTCAATTACTCGATATTTCGCAAACTCATCGTGGTAAAGCTGGCGGCGATCCCATTCCTATGGCGGGCGTACCCTACCATGCGGTAGAAAACTACTTAGCACGTCTAGTCCAAATGGGTGAGTCAGTCGCTATCTGCGAACAAGTGGGAGATCCTGCAACCAGTAAAGGCCCTGTTGATCGTAAAGTAGTGCGTATAGTTACACCCGGTACAATTTCTGATGAAGCGCTTTTACAAGAACGACAAGACAATCTCCTTACCAGCGTTTGGCAAAGTAAAAAAGGCCTATACGGGATTGCTTATTTAGACATTAACTCTGGTCGTTTTAATATTGTCGAAGTAAATACCGACGAAGCCTTTAGCTCAACTATTCAGCGCCTATCACCAGCCGAGCTTCTGTATAGCGAAAGCTTTGAAAACGTTCATTTAATTGAACATATAAAAGGCGCTCGCCGTCGCCCAGAGTGGGAGTTCGACTTAGATACGGCTCAGCACTTATTATGCGATCAGTTTGGTACTAAAGATTTAGTTGGCTTTGGTGTTGATAAAGCCCATAGCGCGCTTGTTGCTGCAGGTTGCCTAATGCAATACGTAAAAGATACACAACGTATTGCACTGCCGCATATTCGTGCAATTACGCTTGAGCACAACGAACACGCTGTTATTTTAGATGCCGCTACCCGTAAAAATTTAGAATTAACTGTTAATTTATCAGGCGGGTTTGAAAATACACTTGCTCAAGTACTTGATAAAACAGCAACGCCAATGGGTTCTCGCTTACTTAAGCGCCGTATTCATACACCAATTCGTAATAAAGACGAGCTAAATTCACGTTTAAATGCAATTAGCGCTATTTTAGATGCGCAGCTTTGCGGTGATTTACACGAATCATTAAAAGAGATTGGTGATGTAGAGCGTGTTATTGCACGCCTAGCTTTATGTACTGCACGCCCGCGTGATTTAACTCGCCTGCGCAGTGCGCTACAAGCACTTGCACCACTGCATACTTTGTTAGCTGACGCTAACGATCCTCGTATAGCAGGTATCATCAAGCACTCGCCTGAACTCCCTGATTTACAAGCGTTATTAGAACGAGCTGTGATAGAAAACCCACCGGTACTTATTCGTGACGGTGGTGTTATTGCTCCAGGTTACAATAGTGAACTTGATGAGTGGCGTAACTTAAGCAAAGGTGCCACTGATGTCCTTGAGCAATTAGAACTGCGAGAGCGCGAACGTACGGGCATTAGTACGCTTAAAATTGGTTATAACCGCGTACATGGCTTTTTTATTGAAGTAAGTAGAGCTAATGCGCACTTAGTGCCAGCCGACTACATTCGTCGCCAAACGCTTAAAAATAACGAACGCTACATTATTCCAGAGCTTAAAGAGCACGAGGATAAAGTACTCGGTAGCCAATCAAAAGCTCTCGCGCTTGAAAAACAACTATACGAGGAGCTGTTTAGATTTATTGCTCCACATATTGAGCAGTTGCAAATGATGGCAGCAGCATTGGCCGATTTAGACGTTTTAAACAATTTAGCTGAGCGTGCATTCGCACTCAATTATGCAAAACCAGAATTGTGCGATAACGACAATATAAGCATTAAGCAAGGTCGTCACCCTGTTGTTGAACAAGTAATGAAAGAACCGTTTATTGCTAACCCTGTTGAATTAAACAGCCAACGTAAAATGCTAATTATTACCGGTCCAAACATGGGCGGTAAATCAACCTATATGCGCCAAACGGCACTTATTGTTTTAATGGCTCACATTGGCAGTTATGTACCCGCTGACAGCGCTAAAATTGGTAATATCGACCGCATATTTACACGTATTGGTGCAAGCGATGATTTAGCATCAGGGCGTTCAACCTTCATGGTAGAAATGACCGAAACAGCGACTATTTTAAATAATGCCACGGCGCAGTCTTTAGTGTTAATGGATGAGATTGGTCGCGGTACAAGTACTTACGATGGACTCTCTCTTGCGTATGCAACAGCCGATCATTTAGCATCAAAAATATCTGCTAAAACATTGTTTGCTACGCACTACTTTGAATTAACAGAACTTGCTGAGCAAACTACGGGCCTTGTAAACGTGCACCTTGATGCAATAGAGCATAACGACACTATTGCGTTTATGCATACAGTTCTCGACGGTGCAGCAAGCAAAAGCTTTGGTTTACAAGTAGCAGCTCTTGCAGGTGTGCCAAAAGCTGTGATTGCACAAGCAAAGCAAAAACTTAAGTTGCTTGAAAATCATCAAAGCGTTACTGCACCAAATACAGAGCAACAAGCCTTTACTTTTAATAACGAAATTGCACAAAGTACACCTTCTGAAGTTGAAGAGCAGTTAAGCGCAATCGACCCTGATAATTTATCGCCACGCCAAGCGCACGATTTGTTATATAAACTAAAAGCATTGCTGTAATTTATATCACCTAATTTACAAGCATAAAAAAAGCCGAAGAATAAACTCTTCGGCTTTTTAACACACATAGTCTCTTAAACTATTTAACTAGTTACGAAAACTGATTAAACAAGCTATCTGTACTTAAACCTTCTTGTTGCAAAATGTCTTTTAGACGACGTAATGCCTCTACCTGAATTTGTCTTACTCGCTCACGTGTTAAGCCTATTTCACGACCTACATCTTCAAGTGTAGATGGCTCATAGCCAAGCAGTCCAAATCGACGTGCTAACACTTCACGTTGTTTAGGGTTTAATTCACCTAACCAATCAACAATATGTTTATTAATATCATTATTTTGTACTTCGCCTTCAGGACCAGCACTTTTTTCATCAGGGATGATATCAAGTAGTACACTGTCGTTTTCGCCACCAATAGGCATGTCTACTGATGCAATTCTTTCGTTTAAACGTAGCATTTTAGTAACGTCTTCAACGGGTCTATCTAGGCAAGCTGCAATTTCGTCAGCTGTTGGCTCATGGTCAAGCTTTTGAGTTAACTCACGCGCTGTACGTAAATAAACATTAAGCTCTTTAACTACATGAATAGGTAAGCGAATGGTACGCGTTTGGTTCATAATGGCACGTTCAATTGTTTGACGTATCCACCATGTAGCGTAAGTAGAGAATCTAAATCCACGCTCAGGGTCAAATTTTTCAACTGCGCGAATTAAGCCTAAGTTACCCTCTTCAATTAAATCAAGTAGAGCAAGGCCGCGATTATTGTAACGACGTGCTATTTTAACAACCAAACGTAAGTTACTTTCAATCATACGTTTACGTGAGGCTTCACACCCTCGAAGTGATTTGCGAGAAAAAAACACTTCTTCTTCAGCACTAAGCAAAGGAGAAAAACCAATTTCGCCTAAATAAAGTTGAGTTGCGTCAAGATTTTTAGTTACTTCTTCTTTAGCAAAGATTTCATCGTCGTCTACTTTATCTAGTAGAGCTGTGCTTTCATCAACATCGATGTCATCGAACTTTTCGTCAGTCGTAGTATGTTTGTCAAGTTTTGCTGCGCTAGCCATAAGCCTTCTCCCGAGCAATTATCAATACCTAAAAATTAGGGTAGGTATTTAGCAGGATTGACAGCTTGCCCTCGGTAGCGAATTTCAAAGCGAAGCGCGGTGACCGGAGATTCTGAATTACCAATTTCTGCTATTTTTTGTCCTGCCTTAACTTTCTGCTTTTCTTTAACAAGTAATTTCGAGTTATGTGCATAAGCACTTAGGTAATCATCATTATGTTTCAATATGATTAAACTACCATAACCTCGAAGGGCGTTACCCGCGTATACCACTGTTCCTTGTGCCGCAGCTAAGACTGAAGCCCCTTTGCGATTAGTAATCTGTAAACCTTTATAACCGTTTTCCTTATTAGAAAAGCGTTTGGTAATTTTGCCCTGTGCAGGCCAAAACCACTTAACTTTACTGCTCGACAAACGTTTAGTATTACTAATTTTGTTACTGGCTTGTTTCTGAACATACTCTCGTTGTTTTGGGGGATCAAGCTCTTTCTTTAAAATTTTGTTATTTTTTTGTAATTTTTTTATAGACTTTTTACTCGAATTCGTATAATTTCCATCCCTTTTTGTTTTTTCGGGCTTAGTGAGTAAGGAGATGTTTTGCCCAGGGAAAATTGTGTAAGGTGATGGAATTGAATTGTTTTTTGCAAGTAATCTAAAGTCTTGCCCAGCACTAAAGGCAATAGAGTAGAGCGTATCTCCTTTTTGTACTTTATAGCTAGCCCCATTGATGTTAACAGTATGACCTAAATCATTAACATTATTATTTAAGCTACTAACAGGTGCAGGAACATGGCGAGAAGAGCAACCAAAGAGAAAAATACTAATAAATATAGTTACATACAGTAAACACTGTTTATTCATTGTATTTTTCCCCTAAATTAGAAAATTGATATTTTTAACGCTTAACGCAATAAAAAGTAAGCTAGCGCAATTAATACCACTAATCCCCAACCAAGTATTTCAATATACTGACGTAATTTTCGCTCCATTTGAGCTCCGCCCCACTTCATTAAGGCTGAAACTAAAAAGAATCGCGCACCGCGCCCAATGGCTGATGCTATTAAAAATGGCAAAAATGCCATTTGTAAAACGCCTGCGCCAATCGTAAATACTTTATATGGTATAGGCGAAAAACCGGCTAAAAACACAACCCAAACACCGTAATCCTTAAACCAGTTTAGTGCTATATCAAACTTTTCTTGCCAGTGCATTTGTGCAATCAATGGCTCTACAACGGGTTCAAATAGCCAAAAACCAAGTAAGTAACCAACCACTCCACCAATAACCGATGCTATTGTGGCAAAGCTTGCAAATCGCCATGCTTTGTTTGGTTGCGCAAGTGACATAGGTGCAAGCATTACATCAGGTGGTATCGGGAAAAAAACTGATTCTGCAAAGCTCATAGCAGCTAAGTAACGTTCCGCATGACGGTGTTTTGCCCACACTAGGGCCATATCGTATAACTTGGTAAACAACTTCAAAATGAATTCCTATTCAATATCGCCAGGTACTAACGGCACAAATCTAACGGGAGCAATAACATGCTCTTTATAATTATCGCCTTTGCGGATAACCATTACTAATTTTTGATCGCTCTCACCAATTGGGGCTAATAACACGCCACCATCGGCCAACTGAGCAAGTAAGTCTTGCGGAACTTTAGAGGCCGCAGCAGTCACTATAATACCATCAAACGGCGCTTGTGATTGCCAGCCTTGCCAACCATCGCCATGCTTCATGGTTACATTATATAAATCGAGTTGCTGCAAACGTCTTTTTGCCTGCCACTGAAGTGTTTTAATACGCTCTACCGAGTAAACCTTTGTAAACGTTTTGGCCAATATTGCAGTTTGATACCCAGATCCCGTACCTATTTCTAGCACTTTATTGCGCACACCAGCTAAACGAAGTAGCTCTGTCATGCGCGCTACTATGTAAGGCTGAGAAATTGTTTGCCCTTGCCCAATAGGGAGCGCTGTATTTTCATAGGCTTTGTGTTTTAGCACATCATCTATAAAAATATGGCGCGGAATATCAGCTATAGCACTAAGTACTTGCGTATCTTCAACACCTTCACGCTTTAGTAAGTCAGAAAGCGCTTTAGCACTGCGGGTATAATTAGCGAGCACGATTAATCTCCAAATCGGCTAACCATTCTCCTACTGCCTTTAAGCTATCTTTAGCTGTCATATCAACACTCAGTGGCGTAACTGAGGCATAGCCATTATTGATTGCGTAAAAGTCGGTGCCTTCACCAGCATCGCTTTCGGTGCCAAGCGATCCGTACCAATAAATATCACGCCCCCAAGGATCGGTTTGTTTAGTCATAGTTTCGGCTTTATGACGAGCACCTAAACGTGTTACTTGCACCCCTTTTAATTCACTTAATGGAATATCTGGCACATTAATATTTATTATTTGATCTTTTGGAAGCGGATGCGAAGCCAAGCCTTTAATAATATTTACGGTAACAGCAGCGGCTGTTTCAAAATGATCGCCATTATGTGAGCAAAGCGATACCGCAATTGCAGGCAGACCTAAATGGCGACCTTCAGTTGCAGCGGCAACAGTACCGGAATAAAGCGTGTCATCACCCAAATTGGCACCATGGTTAATACCTGCAACAACAAGGTCGGGCTTTTCATCAGCTAGCTGATTTACACCTAAATGTACACAATCAGTGGGTGTGCCATTAACTGACATAAAACCATTTTCGAGTGTAGTCGCTCGTAGCGGGTTCATAAGTGTTAAAGAATTACTCGCACCACTACAGTTGCGATCAGGTGCAACAAGGGTTACATCTGCAATTTGTATAAGCGCCTGATATAAAACCGCAATGCCTTTGGCATTTACGCCATCATCGTTACTTAACAGTATCTTCATTTATGCCATTATCCTTTTCTTTGCGCTCTCGAGGGCTAGCATCAGTGTAATCCACCAGCTCACGTAATAATGCGGTTGCAAAACACCCTTTTGGCAAACCAAAGCTTAGTTTTAGTGTGGTTTCATCAAGTGTTTCAACGGTTAAGTTTTGTGGAATTAAGCGCAGCATTCGGCGCTCATTTTTAAGGCCTAACTCACCTAAACCATCACACCATGTTTGGAAAGGTGCAAGCCATATTTTTTCTTGTTCGGTTAAGCCTTTTTCGCTTTTTCCCACCATAGGTGCCGAAATCATAATATCGCCGGTAGCTAATCGCTCTATGTTTTCGTCATTAATTGCATCTTCAAAAAATGCATTGCTGCCGCTGAGCATAAATACTTCACGGTGCATTGTTTTAGCTAAACCATGCTCTTTTACACGTAAGCTCACTAACTGATTAAATACATGCGATCGTGCTGCTGAAATAATAATACCGCGCAACTTTTTATCGCGAATACGCTCACCGGCAAACATTTTTTCAGCCATAACTAAGTTATGACCGCCATGCCCAAAGCGCTGCTCGCCAAAGTAATTAGGCACACCTGCGCGTACTGCGTTAATACGACATAAAATATCAAGAGGGTTGGTTACGTTACGAAGCGTAATAGTAAATTTATTACCTTTGTGGCAGCCCGTACGTAACTTACGGTCGTGGCGCTGTTGCGACACAATAAAAATACTCTCACTATTTAAATCGCTAAAATCGATAGGCTTTTTAATTGGTACTTTTACACTAAACCACTGTGAGCACACGCCGTGGCGATCTTTCATGCCTGCATAGCTTACGTCTCGCGGTGAAACACCCGCACGCTGTGCAATTAGCTTTGCAACGTATTGCGTGTTTTCGCCTTTTTTAACCACCTGCAAACACACGTGTTCGCCACTGCCGGTAAATTCTATACCTAAGTCTTCATCAACCATAAAGTCTTCAGCTGTGGTTTTAAAA
Source organism: Pseudoalteromonas sp. SR41-7 (assembly GCF_014163935.1). NCBI lineage: Bacteria > Pseudomonadati > Pseudomonadota > Gammaproteobacteria > Alteromonadales > Pseudoalteromonadaceae > Pseudoalteromonas > Pseudoalteromonas sp. SR41-7. The sequence goes on from NZ_JACJEF010000015.1 coordinate 40,136, forward strand.
TCAGCTTTAGAAAGCGGTGCACCGTATAAATAATTTAAATCGCTCATGCGTTTTTTGTACTCGCAAGCTCTTTACTCATAATAACCACCGCATGGCTCGAAATACCTTCTTTGCGCCCTTCAAAGCCTAGCTTTTCGGTAGTAGTGGCTTTAACGTTAATTTGGCTAAGGTCGCAATTTAAATCGCTGGCTAAATTAGCGCGCATAGCTTGAATATGTGGCAACATTTTTGGTGCCTGAGCAACAATAGTCACATCGCCATTACCAAGTACATAACCTTGTTCTTTAGCTAAGCCCACCACATGGCGAAGTAAAATACGGCTATCGATATTTTCATACTCGCTTGCCGTATCGGGAAAGTGCTTACCAATATCACCCATTGCAAGTGAGCCTAAAATAGCATCGCATAATGCATGAATAGCAACATCACCATCTGAGTGCGCTAAAAAGCCCTGTGGGTAATCAATTTTTTCACCACAAATAGTTAACGGGCCTTCGCCACCAAATTTATGTACGTCAAAACCATGGCCAATTCGTATCATAATCCACTCTCGTTTTGTTGTTTATGTAATAAAAACCCAGCCAGATCTAAATCCTCTGGCGTGGTTATTTTAATATTATCGCTACGACCTGCTACAAGCTTAACCGGTTTACCCGCCCACTCAATTGCACTGGCTTCATCGGTAATAGTAGCCCCACTTGCTAATGCGTTTTGCAGTGCATTTTTAAGCTCGTCGTATTTAAAAAACTGCGGGGTAAGTGCTTGCCATAAATCGTCTCGTGGCACAGTTTGTAGGGCATGAGTGTGGCCGCGTTTTATAGTATCTTTTACTTTGCTAGCTAAAATACCGCCTTCATCAGCGCGTATACATTCATCAATTAAACGTTCTATATCACTGATATTAACTAATGGACGAGCAGCATCATGCACCAATACCCATGCTGGAGGGTTAGGCGCTAAAAAAAGCAAGCTGTTAAGCACCGAGTCGGCTCGCTCTTTCCCACCACTGGCTCGCACAATGCGATTATCAAGCAGTGGGAGTTCGTCAAAATAGGGGTCGCTGTCGCTAAGGGCAACAACAATAGTGCGTAATTGAGGTAATTGAGAAAGTTTAGCTAAGGTGTGTTCTAAAATGGTTTTACCGGCTAATTGTATATATTGCTTAGGCGCATTGTGCTGCATTCTACTGCCAACACCCGCAGCAGGTACAATTGCTGCAATAGTCTGTTTATTTGTCATATTGTTTGCCCGGTAAAACACGAATAAATGTTTCGTCCGGTTTAATCATTCCCAATTCGTTGCGTGCACGCTCTTCAATGCCTTCTTGGCCAAGCTTTAAGTCTTCAATATCTGCTTTAAGTACTTTATTACGTTTAATGAGTTTTTCGTTGGTTTGATGATGCGACGTTACTGCACCTTTTAGTCGTGTGTAGTCTTGTAAACCATTATGACCAAACCATAACCTGTATTGTACAAACAGTGCTAAGCACAGTAAGCCAACTTGAAAAATACGCATTTAACACTCCTTATTTTAAATTCCAAATACCTTAACTTTAATACGCTAAGGGGCGCTTTAAATTGCGCCAATTAATACTACCCGCTAAAAGCATTTCGCGTAGTGATAAAACCCGTGGCATGCAACGCTTCGAAAATTGCCACTGATGCCCGCAACATGCAGCGGTTAAACTCACTTTACTTGGCTTTATTAGCTGAGCATTTTGCTGCTCTAGCCCATTTCCTAAAAAATCAAACCAACCAAGCTCGTTACAATGCAGCTTATTTTCGCCTAACTGATCGATACTGTCTATTCTAAGACGCACCTGATCGTAGCCATGCAATATAACGGGCACAATAAGCCCCACTTTGGCATACGTTTGATAAAAAAGTTCATTAGCTTGAACATTCACATCGGGTGGGGTCGGTTTTTGCTTTTCAAGCCACGTACCATTTTGTGCATCAAGCGTAAAAGGCGTGTCACCATTGGCAACTAACGTTGCCGCTCGCTCAATATAATAAGGTAGGCTTTTTAACTGGCGGCGCAGTTTATCGGCATTAGGCTCTGCAACTAATCGCTGAACCTCACGCTGATAAAACGCATTGCACAATTGTGCATACAACACTTTTTGTGCATCAGTTTGCCAAATTTCAACTTGCTGTTGAGCACCAAGTGACTGATTTTTAGCGACCAAAAGCTGTACTCAAAAATATTCAGGTAAATGTTTTATAACACAGTATTGAATGTTTTTTAAGCGCAGCGCACTATTTTAAGCGCTTGGCTTTTCACCTAATTTTGCTTTACCTGATTCTAAAAATTGCACAACCGTATTACGCTTTTTACCAATCAATAAACTGCCATCAGCTAAAAACATAAAGTTTTGCCAATTGCGTTTAAATACATCAAACGTCGTTTCGATAATATTATCGCGTGCCATACAAAAATAAACCGTGGTGTTAGCTTCCCAATCTAAAAACGTTAAGATTGCTTCTGGTGGTAACGCATCGCCATTTTCCCACGCATCTTGCCAATCTACTTCTTGGCTAAAGCTTTTTTCTTGACCACACCAATCGGTGTCTTCAAAAAAATCAGGGTGATCAAACTCACGGCTCACCATGGTTGTCCAAAGTACGGCTGCGCGCTCGTCGCTCATAGGCTTTATTTTTGCTGCGTCTTCATCAGATACAGGTAAATCTTTGTGGCGAAAAACCCACGCCTTTTTGTAATCATCTAAAGAAATATAGTTCATAGTATTGGCAAATTAGTTAACATTAAAAGTGCAAAGCCAAATTATACAAGAGATCAAAACATGACTACAGCAATAAAACCACTTTCCCTAAAACCAGGCATATACCAACACTACAAAGGCCCGCAATATAAAGTTATTCATGTTGCCACCCATAGCGAAACCGAGGAACAGCTTGTGATTTACCAAGCACTTTATGGTGAATTTGGTATATGGGCGCGCCCACTTAGTATGTTTTTAGAAACTGTTGAAAAAGAAGGTGAGGTCATACAGCGTTTTGCTTATATTGGACCTGCTGCTTAACTATGGCATTATAACAAAATAACTTACTGCTCAGACCAGACAAGGGTACACCGTGCAATTTAATTCAACTGACAATTACATAGCGAGTAGCGCGCTTAAACAAGCTGTAAATGCTGCCATTATGCTCGAAAAACCACTTTTAATTAAAGGCGAACCTGGCACAGGTAAAACCATGCTGGCTGAGGAGTTGGCTAAAAGCTTAGATACTACGCTTATTCAGTGGCATATAAAATCGACTACTAAAGCGCAGCAAGGTTTATACGAGTACGATGCGGTTTCGCGCCTGCGCGACAGTCAATTAGGTGACGAGCGTGTACACAATATTGGCAACTACATCGTTAAAGGTAAGCTTTGGCAGGCATTTACATATGCAGAGCTCAACGGTAAACGCCCAGTGCTTTTGATTGATGAAATAGACAAAGCCGACATAGAGTTCCCAAACGACTTACTACTTGAGCTTGATAAAATGGAGTTTCATGTTTATGAGACTAACGAGCGCATTGTCGCAAAAGAGCGCCCTATTGTGATCATCACATCAAATAACGAAAAAGAATTGCCGGACGCATTTTTACGCCGCTGCTTTTTTCATTATATTGATTTTCCTAGCAGCGACGAAATGCAGCAAATTATTGACGTGCACTACCCTAACGTTAAACAGGATTTAGTACGCCAAGCACTTGAAGTGTTTTTTAACCTGCGCGAAGCAAACGGCCTTAAAAAGAAACCTTCCACCAGCGAATTACTCGACTGGTTAAAGCTTTTAATGGCTGAAGACATAGACACTAAAACACTGCACGACAAAGCTAAAAAAGGCGGTTTAATGCCCATGTTTGGCGCATTACTTAAAAATGAGCAAGATATAAGCCTAATCGAAAAACTCGCCTTTATGAGCCGCCGTTAAGATGTTGATTGCGTTTTTCTTCAAACTGCGTGAATACCGCTTGCCTGTAAGCCTGCGCGAGTTACTCGACTTAATTAACGCCTTAAAAAAAGGCGTTATATTTGCCGACGTAGACGCCTTTTACCATTTAGCTCGCACCATAATGGTAAAAGACGAAACGCACTTTGATCGATTCGACAAAGCCTTTAGCGACTACTTTAGTGGTATTGCTGACCTTGATTTGCTCGAGAGTTTAAAGCAACAACACAACTTACCTGAAGATTGGCTACGTAAAGAGTTTGAAAAAAACCTAAGCGATGAAGAAAAAGCTCAACTTAAAGCTATGGGCGGACTCGACGAGCTTATGAAAACCCTAAAAGAGCGTTTAGAAGAGCAACAAAAACGCCACGCAGGCGGCAATAAATGGGTGGGCACTGGCGGCACATCACCTTTTGGTGCATACGGCTATAACCCCGAAGGCGTGCGTATAGGGCAAGACGGCAACCGTAACCGCCAAGCGGTAAAAGTGTGGGATAAACGAGAATACAAAAACCTCGACACCGACAGAGAAATTAGTTCGCGCACAGTTAAACTCGCCCTTAAAAAGTTACGAAAGTTTGCCCGCACTGGCGCAAGCGACACGCTTGATTTAAACGAGACCATTCGCGCTACTGCAAAGCAAGGCGGCATGCTTGATGTAAAAATGGCACCCGAACGCCACAATGCAGTAAAAGTACTCATGCTGTTTGATATTGGCGGCTCAATGGATGACTATATCCACACCTGCGAAGAATTATTTAGCGCCGCTCACAGCGAATTTAAACACCTAGAGTTTTACTACTTTCATAACTGTTTATACGAGCACGTTTGGCAAGACAACGCACGCCGCCATTCAAACGTAATTGACACCATGACGCTGATTAATAAATTTACCAGCGACTATAAAGTAATATTTGTCGGCGATGCCACTATGGGACCATACGAAATAGCCTACCCTGGTGGCTCGGTAGAACATTACAACGAAGAGCCTGGCAGTGCATGGTTGCAACGTGTCACAAACCACTTTGATAAAGTCGCCTGGCTCAACCCACAACCCGTTGAACACTGGCCGTACTATCAATCAATTGGCTTTATAAAAGAGTTAATGAACAACCGCATGTATGCGCTGAGTTTAGATGGGATAAGTAGAGCGATAAAAGAGCTGAGTTAAAGTGAATAATAGAAATATATTAAAATTAATTTTGTTTGCATCACTTATTATAAATTTGGTTTTTATAACTATCTTTATAAGTGACTCTAAAAAGGATAAAAGCATTTATTTATTAGCAAGCAATGTTGAAGCTAAATGCTTGAATGATTGGAAATCACAAGACTCTAGGGTGCCTTTTATTACCTCTCATCAAGTTTTAGGACCAGATCCCTTTACTGAATATAACCTTTTAGAGCTGGGAGGTTATGATCAGTCAACATCTTTCACATACGAATTCTCAGCATGTTTTAAAGATAAATTTTCTACAGTAAGAACAATTGCAGAGATGAAATATGCTATTGATTTCATTGGTAAGCAATCAAAAAATGTTGGATTTTATAAATTACCAAATTCTGACGAAATTATTGTTTACTCAAATGAGTAACAATTAGGCTAGATTGGCTAAACTCACAACTCGTTGAGCCTTGGCTTTACTACCAATTATTTATGAAGTAGCTGATAGATAAATCGATAAAAAACTGCGTCAATTATTAAATACGTACATTAAAAGAACTATTATTCCAATTAATATATAACCCTTCATTCTATCAACTTTACGTGCTCGACCTGTTCTTGATGTTGGAATACCTGTTGCTTTTGCAACTTTCCTTTTAAAATTAGCTTTCGGTCTTTTTAATGGGTTCATTATTAATTTCTATTTTATTTAAATTAAGTAACGCCTACATACCTATAAAACGTCGATATACTTATTCGTTACCAATTTCATAATACTTCCCTACTGTACAGTTTGCAGGCCTTGTATTGTTCCAAACTGAAATCAATGCTTTCTTTGCGTTCATTTCATTAAACCAATATTCAACTTTTCTTTTTTGTTTGCTTGTTAAGCTACCCTCAATTAATTCACAATTATCAAGCCTAAAAGAAGCTTTCGAGTCTGAGGTAATAACGTGAAAATGTGGTGGAGGGTGTTCGTTAGAATAAATCTCTATTTTAAGACCATCAACCCTTTTAACTAATTGCTTTATTTCAGTTAAAACAGGTCCATCCGGATCTATATCATCACTAACTAGAGTCTGTGAAGACAACAAAGAATGATGGTGCTCGGTTAGCTCATCTAACGACTCAAACTGTTCAGGCGAATCCTCATAGAACCACTTAGTTCCTTTAAATGACATAAATATTCCTGTGTTAAAATTTAATTTAAGGTTCTAAACGAAGACTAATTATATTTCTTATTAATTCAAAGCGCTTTACTCATAAACAAGCTGTACGGATCTAACTCATAATCACCAAATGGTTCGCACTCTTTAAAGCCAAATTGAGCGTAAAGCTTTTGTGCGGGTAAAAATGCCTTTGCAGTGCCTGTTTCTAAACTTAACTTTTTATAACCTCGCAAGGTCGCTTGCTCAATAATATGCGTGAGCAATTTAGCAGCGATGCCTTGGCGTAAATAGTTGCTTGATGTGCGCATTGATTTAATTTCGCCATGCGTTGTATTTAGTGCTTTTAAAGCGCCAACACCCGCTAAATTATTATCAATCCATAAGCTATAAAAAGTTATATCGGGCTGAGTGAGTTTGCTCACATCAAGTGCATGCACGCTCTCAACAGGTGAGTGCTTTAGCATATCGTTATGGTGTGCTTGTAGTAGCTTTATAACTTCAGGATTTGAAAGCTCGCCTGTTTTAATTTTCATTTATAGCTCATTTTTTAGTGTATTAATATTTATTGTAAAGCGCCAATAACTTAACATTCAATTCATCATTATTAGAAGCTAAAACGCTACCGACTGATTTCGAGTTATCTAAATCCCCTACTCGCACCTCAAATGTTTTATTATCAAAGCTATCAATAAAAATATATCTTTCTTTTTGTTCATCAAAAAAGGATGCAAAATTATCTGTAATAGACATATCAAATTTCATGTCACTTTCCTCATAAACTCAAATTAATGCCTACATATATACTTAACTAACTTAAAAATATCATATTTATATAATTGGTTTATGCAGCTAGCTTCCACACTATAAACGCTAGGGCAAACCCGATTAAATAGACTAAACCTAACCAGCTTAAAATACGCAGTAATACACTGTGTTTAATATCGGGGTTTGAGCGTACTAAGCTAAAGTTAAGCCATGCAAAAACGGGGGTGGTAACAAACGAAAGTGTCATTGCAAACGTAAGCATTGGACCAAGGGCTGATTTAAAGAATAAAATAACGGCCATGCCAGCTAGTGCTTGCAGTACAAGCCAAATATTTAGGCTGTGTTTTGATTGCTTAAAGCCAAGTAGTTTATGAGATTCGTTAAGCGTGCGGGCGTAGCCATCTAGCACGGTAAGTGTAGTGCCAAACATACATAAAAAGGCGATTGCTGATACAAGCGGCCTTGCCCACTCGCCTATTGTTAATGCGTACATATCAATAAGCTGCTTGGCAAACGCGACACCGCCGAGTTCTATACTACTGGTTTGCCCGTACTGCACTAATACACCTAAGCTAAAAAATACCAAGGCTAAGCCAGCTGTAAGCCAGTAACCTACGTTAAAATCGAACAAGCCTTGGCTTTTAGAAACTGTTTGCTGCGCTTGTTTTTCTTTTAGCCATAAAGAACTTAATGCAGATATTTCGATAGGTGCTGGCATCCAGCCCATTAAAGCCACCATAAAGCTAAGCATGGCAAGTTCATACGGTGAAGGACCCACATAATCAGCAGGTGCCATTGGGCCGTTACTAAATGCAATGGCAAGGGCAATCAAAGTAGCGAGCGTAAGTAGCCCCATAATGCCTTTGGCAACGTTATCTAGCGCTTTAAAGTGTCCAAGTAGTAATATAACTAAACATACACCCAGCAGCATCCAACAAAGTAAGGTTACTTCGATAACCACAGGTAAGGCGTAATGCAGTAAGCTTGCGGTAAGCAGTAATACGCCAGCGGTATTAACAACAGCGGCTACAATGTTTAAGCCAATAAAGCTGTAAAAATAAAACGGGCCTTTACTCTTATAGCCCTCCACTAGGCTATTTTTAGTCGCGAGTGTGTATTCCATACCAAAGCGAAAAAACGGATATTTTAAAACATTAACAACGAGGATAAGCCAAAATAGTTGCCAACCAAATATTGCTCCAGCTTGCGTAGAGGCAACTAGGTGAGATCCGCCAATAGCGGCTGTTGCCATGAGTATTCCAGGTCCAAGCGCACCTAGTCGAGACTTCCATACTGCTTTTGTTGTGTGCATTAATTTCTCAAAATATGTGTGTTATACGCTGCTTTTATTAATTTTTTTGATTAATAAACTGCAAGAACGCATAACTTACCTAAATTACAGGCAATAAAAAAGAGCCATACGGCTCTTTTTTACAATACTTTGGAACTAAATTTTATTTAAGATCCATCTCTTGGATGATCTCGTGTGCGATTTCAGGTGTAGTGCTAACAGGCTTTTCGTGTAAGTTTGCTTTTATCTGCCCTTTTCGATGTTTTAGTGCCGCATCGAGTTTTTTAGCTGCGCTTGCAATGGCTGGGTACATAACTTCGTTTTCCCCTTTTACCGATATGCGCGTGCCTTCGTAATTAGTGCTAATTTCAGCTTGGATTTTATGATGCTCTTTAGACAAAATAATATCGAGTGCAATAAGCGATGGAAAGTGGCTCTCGATTTTTGAAAATTTTTCGTTGATGTGCTCTCTAATAGAGTCAGTAACTTCAACATGGTGACCAGAAAGATTAATTTTCATAGGGTATCCTTTTATTTGTTACCTCATAAATAGTATTGGGGGCTATTTAGATTAACACAAGGAAAAAAGAGAGATATTTGAGGTTTATTTGCGGTTTTTGGTGATTTAAATCATGCGTTGTGCAAAGTTTATGCAAAGCCCATAGTGCATGGGCTTTCAGACGTCTAGCTGTATTGATTAATCTGTGTACGAACAACAGTAGTCAGCAAAATCAGATACTTTTATTTTAAAGCTTACATTTGCATCAACATTAAACGATTCACCCGCGTTAAATGTTTTCCACTCACTTGCCCCTGGTAATAAAATATCCCATTGGCCAGCTAAAAGCTCCATGCATTCTTTTTGGTTTGTATCAAAAACAAACTCACCAGGTTGCATAAAGCCTAAAGTTTTCGCTTCTCCATCACCTAAAATAACGGTACGGCTCGACACTTTTCCGTCAAAATATACATTGGCTTTTTTTACTACACTTACGTTATCGAACTTTGGCATTTTTAGCTCCTGCTATTAATTTAAGATTTTTATTTATAAATTTTATCGCACTACCTTGCCTGATAGCTTACTTTCTTGCAAGGAAAGCAGCATTGTTCAAGGTGAAGTTGCTTCATGTTAGGGCATAAAAAAACCCGCAACATGTGCGGGTTTTTCAATTACTTACTTTATTTAATCAAAGCGATTAAAAAAGCTCGTTTGCTTTGCTTACAATGTTTGCCACTGTAAAACCAAAGTGCTCAAACAGCTCACCAGCAGGTGCCGACTCACCAAAGGTAGTCATACCTACTACTGCGCCATTTAGACCTACGTACTTGTACCAGTAGTCAGCAATACCTGCTTCTACTGCTACGCGGCGTGTAACAGATGCCGGTAATACGCTTTCTTTATACTCTGCGCTTTGATCTTCAAAGGCATCAGTACATGGCATAGATACAACACGTACCTTTTTACCTTGGCTGCGTAGCTCAGTTGCTGAATCTTGTGCTAGTTGCACTTCAGAGCCTGTCGCAATGAAAATAATTTCAGGGTTGCCGTCACAGCTAAGGATGTAACCACCCTTTTTAACATCGCTTAATTGCTGTGCGTCACGCGCTTGTTGCTCAAGACCTTGGCGAGTAAAGATTAACGATGTAGGACCGTCTTTACGCTCAATAGCTTGTTGCCATGCAATTGCCGACTCAACTTGGTCACATGGGCGCCAGTTGTATAAGTTAGGCGTTAAACGCATGCTTGCAATTTGCTCTACTGGTTGGTGAGTTGGACCATCTTCACCTAAACCGATTGAATCGTGCGTGTATACAAAAATGCTTGGTTGCTTCATTAATGCAGCCATACGTACGGCATTTTTTGCATATTCAACAAACATTAAGAACGTAGCACCGTAAGGAATAAAGCCTTTATGAAGGGCAATACCATTCATAATTGCCGACATACCAAACTCACGTACACCGTAGTAAATGTAGTTACCGCTTGCATCGTCGTGTGTTAAACCTTTAGAGCCATCCCAAATTGTTAAGTTTGAGCCTGCTAAATCGGCTGAGCCACCCATAAATTCTGGTAATAACGGACCAAATGCGTTTAATGCATTTTGCGATGCTTTACGAGACGCTGGGTTTGCAGGGTTTGCTTGTAATTGCTCAATGTACGCTTGAGATTTTTCAGCCCAATCGCCAGGCAGTTCGTTATTAATACGACGCTTGTATTCAGCCGCAAGCTCTGGGTATGCTTTTGCGTATGCTGCAAATTTTTCGTCCCAGCTTGATTCAAGCTGCTGACCTTTTTCTTTGCTATCCCATTGTGCGTAAATATCATCAGGAATTTCGAACGCATCGCCAGTCCAACCTAAGAATTCGCGAGACGCTTTAATTTCGTCATCACCTAGTGGTGCACCGTGACAATCGTGGCTACCAGATTTATTAGGTGAGCCGTAACCAATAATTGTTTTACAACAAATTAGTGATGGTTTATCGGTAACACTTTTAGCTTCTGCAATTGCAGCACTTATAGCATCGCTGTCGTGGCCATCAACACCACTAATTACATGCCAACCGTATGCTTTAAAGCGAGCTGGCGTGTCATCTGTAAACCAACCTTCTACTTCACCATCGATTGAAATGCCGTTGTCATCCCAAAATGCAACAAGTTTACCCAGACCTAATGTGCCTGCAAGTGAACCAGCTTCATGAGAAATACCTTCCATAAGGCAGCCATCGCCCATAAATGCATAGGTAAAGTGATCAACAATATCGTGACCTTCACGGTTAAACTGCGCAGCTAGCGCTTTTTCAGCAATTGCCATACCTACGGCATTTGTGATCCCTTGACCTAATGGACCCGTAGTAGTTTCGATTCCTGGTGCATAGCCATATTCAGGGTGACCTGGTGTTTTAGAATGCATTTGACGGAAGTTTTTAATTTCGTCCAGTGGTAAGTCGTAACCACTTAGATGCAATAGAGAATAGATAAGCATTGAACCGTGGCCGTTTGAAAGAATAAATCTGTCACGGTCAGCCCACTCTGGATTTGTTGGGTTGTGTTTTAGATAATCGCGCCATAATACTTCTGCGATATCAGCCATGCCCATAGGGGCTCCAGGGTGACCAGATTTGGCCTTTTGTACTGCGTCCATTGACAAGACGCGAATAGCATTTGCAAGTTCTTTGCGAGATGGCATGAATTCTCCTACCTTTATGTGTATTTGCGCGGGTATTTATGTGTTTGTTTATGCACCCAAGTAACTTGGGTTTGTTTATATCGACCATTCTTACTTATTGTGGGGGCTGTGTGCAATTAAAAACCCTATAAAAGTGAGGCATTATGAATATTTTTTAAGACCAAAAAGTTATTAGTAATTTTATTTAGACGTCTAGGCGTAAAAACACTATGCAAGGTGTTTTGTTTTCGATAAAATACGCCCCTTAATTTTTTAGCGCTAATACCGACGTTTGTGAAGCGCAATATTTGTGAGCAGAAATACAATGGCAAAACATTTATTTACTTCTGAATCAGTTTCTGAAGGTCATCCGGATAAAATCGCCGATCAAATCTCTGATGCGGTACTTGATGCTATCCTAGAGCAAGACTCTCATGCCCGTGTTGCGTGCGAAACTTACGTAAAAACAGGTATGGTTATGGTTGGTGGTGAAATCACTACTAGCGCATGGGTTGATATTGAAGAAATTACACGTAAAACAGTACGTGAAATTGGCTACACGCATTCAGACATGGGTTTCGATGCAGATTCATGTGCAATTTTAAACACTATTGGTAAACAGTCTCCTGACATTAACCAAGGTGTTGACCGTACTAGCCCAGAAGAACAAGGTGCTGGCGACCAAGGTCTTATGTTTGGTTACGCATGTAACGAAACAGAAGTGCTAATGCCTGCGCCAATTACTTACTCACACCGTTTAGTACAGCGCCAAGCGCAAGTACGTAAAAGCGGCGAGCTTAACTGGTTACGTCCAGATGCAAAATCTCAAGTTACTTTTGCATACGAAAATGGTAAGCCAGTAGGTATTGATGCAGTAGTACTATCTACTCAGCACAGCGAAGACATTTCGCAAAAAGATTTAGTAGAAGCGGTGATGGAAACTATCATCAAGCCGGTACTTCCTGCAGAGCTTATTACAAGCGCGACTAAATTTTTCATTAACCCAACGGGTCGCTTTGTAATTGGCGGACCAATGGGCGATTGTGGTTTAACAGGTCGTAAAATCATCGTTGATACATACGGTGGTATGGCTCGTCACGGTGGTGGTGCTTTCTCTGGTAAAGATCCATCAAAAGTTGACCGCTCAGCTGCATACGCTGCACGTTACGTTGCTAAAAACGTAGTTGCGGCTGGCCTTGCTGATAAATGTGAATTACAAGTTTCTTACGCAATCGGTGTTGCAGAGCCTACATCTATCAGCGTTGAAACGTTTGGTACAAGCAAGTTAGAAGAAAGCCGTTTAATCGAGCTTATTCGTGAACACTTTGACCTGCGCCCTTACGGTTTAATTCAAATGCTTGATTTAGAGCGCCCTATCTACCTTCCTACAGCGGCTTACGGCCACTTTGGTCGTGACGAATTCCCTTGGGAACGTACAGATAAAGCTGATGCACTTCGTGCAGCCGCTGGCCTTTAAGCTGAAAGTGTTGAAGAAAATTAAAAACGGCCCTTAATAGGGCCGTTTTTGTATCTAAAACTTATCAGTTACATTATTTGTAGTGCGTCTACAAAATAACTATAAAATCGACCTCGAATTCTTTTGTACTTTAGGTATATACTCATTTCATTATAAAAGCTTTAGGGATAGTTAAATGGCCGATAACTTTCGCGTTATATTTGCAGGACTTGCCGATAACGTTGACATAAAAACAGCGTGCGCAAACTTAGCTGCAAAATTAAAAACGTCAGATGAAAAAGTAGCTCTTTTTTTTAAAGGTAAGCCGCTGTTTGCGCCAAGCGATAAAGACAAAGCGTTAAAACAGACTAAGTTATTAGCAAGCCTAGGTATTAAAAGTAAGCTGCAAGCTGTTTCAAATGCGATTCAAAATAGCTCCCCCGCAGCTGCAAATAACAACCAACGTGATGAACGTATTTTTGATGCACTTGATTACATCACTAGCAGCTTAATACGCCTTGAAGAAAAGCTAGATGAGTTAGAGCAACGCCTTCCTGAAGCTCAATTAAATACACCAGACGAAAGTGTAGACGAATGGCAAAATGACGACCTAATGCTAGATGAGGATTTAGCGACTCCTAAAAAACGCAGTAACTTACTTTTATATTCATTGATTGCAACTGCCACCATTTTGCTAGTCGTACTGGCTGTTTTTTTAATTTTTCCCGATTTATTCTCTTTTTAAAAATGGCTAATTAGTTTAATGAGCAATAAACGCGCACAAATAAGAGCTGAAATTCGTAACACCCGTAACAACTTGTCAAATAATCAGCAAATAATTGCTGCGCAATCGCTAAAAATGAATTTTATTCAACACTTAAAAAGCGAAAATACAACGAATTCAAAGCATATTGCCATTTATTTAAGTAACGACGGAGAACTAGACACTTCATTGTTAATTAAAGAATTATGGAACTTAAACCATGCTGTTTATCTACCTATAATACACCCATTCAATGGCGCTAATTTACTATTTCAGCGCTATGAGAAAAACTCACCCATGAGGGCAAATCGCTATGGTATCTTGGAGCCTAAGCTGAACTGCTCTCAAATATGCCCATTACCAGCGCTTGATTACCTCCTTATGCCATTAGTGGCATTTGATAAACAAGGTAATCGCCTAGGAATGGGAGGTGGGTTTTACGACCGGACATTGGCGCGTTTACATGAACAAAATTGGCAAAAACCGCAACTAATTGGCCTTGCACATAAATGTCAAAAAGTTGATGCTCTACCAATCGAGTCATGGGACGTACCACTTAAAACCATTATCACCCCAGATAAAACATACTGTTGGTAACATTTAATTTTGGTTACTAGCCGCCTATTTCTGACATACATGAGCACAAAGCAATGACACAAGACGAATTAAAAAAAGCAGCTGCCTGGGCAGCACTCGAGTTTGTAAAAGAAAACACCATTGTAGGTGTCGGTACAGGCTCTACTGTTAATCACTTTATTGATGCCCTTGGCTCAGTAAAGGACACTATTGTAGGCGCTGTATCAAGCTCAGAAGCGTCAACTGCACGTTTGGAAGCGTTAGGTATTGAAGTGTTTGAACTTAATAACGTTGATGCTTTAGATGTATACGTTGACGGCGCTGACGAAATAAACGCTCAAAACGAAATGATTAAAGGCGGCGGCGCAGCGCTAACACGTGAAAAAATAGTAGCAGCAGTTGCAAAACAGTTTGTGTGTATTGTTGATGACACAAAGCTGGTAGATACATTGGGCGACTTCCCGCTTCCGGTAGAAGTTATTCCAATGGCGCGCAGCTACGTTGCACGAGAATTATTAAAACTTGGTGGTGACCCTGTTTATCGCCAAGGCGTAGTTACCGATAATGGTAACGTTATATTAGATGTATTTAACTTAAAAATTACCAATGCCAAACAACTTGAAACACAAATAAATTCAATTGTTGGCGTAGTTACCAACGGCCTATTTGCGATGCGAGGTGCTGATAAAGTGATTATCGGTACCAAAAATGGGCCACAAATTAAATAGGATGAGGTTATGAGTAAGGTATCGTTAGCAAAAGACAAAATTAAAATTCTCTTGCTTGAAGGTGTTCACCAAAGCGCTGTTGAAACGCTAAAACGTAACGGTTACAGCAATATTGACTACGTTAAAACATCCTTACCTGAGGACGAGCTTAAAGAGCGCATTAAAGATGTTCACTTTGTAGGACTTCGTTCTCGTACTCATATTAACCAAGCCGTATTAGACTCAGCTGAAAAGCTAGTTGCTATTGGTTGTTTTTGTATTGGTACAAACCAAGTTGATTTAGATGCAGCACGCGAACGTGGTATTGCTGTATTTAACGCTCCATTTTCTAATACTCGTTCAGTTGCTGAACTTGTACTTGGCGAAATTCTACTTTTATTACGTGGTATTCCAGAGCGTAATGCAGCGGCTCATCGTGGTGGCTGGTTAAAAACAGCAAATGGTTCGTTTGAAGCACGTGGTAAAACATTAGGTATTATTGGCTACGGTCACATTGGTACTCAGCTAGGTATTATGGCTGAAAATATCGGTATGAACGTGGAGTTTTACGATATCGAAGATAAGTTATCACTGGGTAATGCAACACAAGTTCATAACCTTACTCAGCTGTTACAACGCTCTGATATTATTAGCTTACATGTACCAGAAACACCGCAAACTAAAAACCTTATTGGTACAGCAGAACTTGCAGTTATGAAGCAGGGGTCTATTTTGATCAATGCATCACGCGGAACTGTTGTTGATATTGATGCTCTTGCAGAAGCGCTTACAGAGAAAAAACTAAGTGGTGCAGCAATCGATGTGTTCCCTACTGAGCCAAAATCTAACGATGAAGAATTTGTATCGCCACTGCGCCAATTCGACAATGTTATTTTAACGCCGCACATTGGTGGTTCTACACAAGAAGCGCAAGAAAACATTGGTATTGAAGTAGCGGGTAAATTGGCTAAATATTCAGATAATGGCTCAACTATTACTGCGGTTAACTTCCCTGAAGTATCGCTACCTGAGCTTGCTAATCGTAGCCGTTTATTACACGTACACCACAACCGCCCAGGTGTACTAACGCAAATTAACCAAGCGTTTGCACAGCACGGTATTAATATTGCTGCGCAATACCTACAAACAGACGCATCTATTGGTTATGTAGTTATTGATGTTGATACAGATCAATCTGAAGTAGCACTTAAAGAACTGAGCGCTGTTGAGGGTACAATTAGAGCACGTATTTTACATTAACCATTCTTTGATATTAAAAAAGGGTCCTTATGGACCCTTTTTTGTATTTAGATTACATATACTTTCTCAAGTATTTTTTGAATACCGGATCTGTTGCAGCCAACTCTTTTTGCTCAGCTAATATCTCTTTTAAAATAGCGCCTGAGGTAAGCGGGTTAGCAAGAACCACTCTAAATACAACCGTTGGTTGATTGTCGTATTTAGAAGGCGTTAAGCGTGTACGTGATACAAATGAGCGACCTGACTCGCGTTGACGCTTTTGCATACTGGCAGTAAAACGGTTCAGTGAAGCAAAAATATCTAACCGAGTTGCAGCATCTGCATCGGCTATTGCTTGTTTAATTTGCTTAGGTACATAACGATACGTTAATAAGCACAACTCAGGCTCCGAAATAAGCTCAAAGTCTTCATCAGCCTTAATTAAATCAGCAAAGTAATGTGCTTTTTTGATGCTTCGATCAATCAGCATTTCGTAACCTTTACGACCAATAACACGTAAGCAAGCATGTACTAACATTGCCATACCAGGTCGGCTGCCTTCAAGCGTGTGGCTACCTAAGTCTTTTGAACCTTTACGTAATATATACTCAGCGTGATGTTCTATTGCATCAGTTGCAGCGGGGTCTTTAAATAAAACCAAACCCGCTCCCATTGGTACATACATTTGTTTATGTGCATCGATGGTAATTGAATCTGCTCGCTCAATCCCTTTTAGTAAAGGACGGTGCGTACTCGATAAAAGGGTCGCTCCCCCCCATGCTGCATCTACATGAAAATGGCAGTTAATGTCTTGTGCTAAGTCGGCCATTTCATCAAGTGGGTCAATATTACCGGTTTCGGTTGTCCCCGCGACCCCAATAATCGCCATTACTTTAATACCTTGCGCTTCAAGCTCACGTGCTTTTTCGCGCATAGCTCCTACATCAACTTTATTATTTTCACAGGTTTTAATACCAATTAAGTTATCGCGACCAATGCCGAGTAAATCAACCGATTTACCTAATGAGTAATGCCCGCGTTCTGATATTAATACTGCTAAACCTTTATAACCGTAATGCAGCATACCAGCAATTAAGCCTTGTGCACCTATGCCTCTAAAATCGCCATCAGGTTTTAATAAGCGGTTTCGCGCAATCCAAAGCGCAGTAATATTAGCAACCGTACCACCAGAGCAAAATGCACCTAATGAGGTTTTAGCACTGTGCATCCATTTAGAATAAAATGAGTCTTCTTGCCCATAAGCTAAATGATGCATCATCCCAAGCACTTGACGCTCAAGAGGCGTAAACGCTTTAGATGTTTCTATTTTTACTAGATTTTGATTTAGCCCTACCATCAATTTTGACAGCGGTAATAAAAAGTGCGGCAAGGCAGAGGTCATGTGACCAATAAAACTAGGCGCAGCTGTATGCACAGAATGTGCAACAAGTTGCTCCATTATGTCTTGGGCATAAGCAGAGACAAACGTTGGATCTTCTGGGATCACTGCCGATTGAAAATCTTTTTCTATTTCATGTAATGGTTTTTCAATTGCCGCTATATTTTCGTTTAGAAAACCTGCTAAATTACTCGAAATTTCAAGCTCGATTTTGCTTAAAGTTGAGTCTGGCGCTTCAGGTACAGTAAATATACGCTTAAGGCTTTCTTTAGAGGCGACGGCACAACGCTTTTGATCCATCTTAATACCTAGTGTGTGTGTAGCTAAAACACGCGCTTACCCATCAAAAACGCCTACTTATTAGGACATTTGGAGCAATCGTGTTTCTTTAAAAATTGCGCTAACTTTACTGCAATATAACTAAAATGTCTCGTTTAAACCTATAAAAGCAATCAAAGCGATGACAAAAAAATGATAATTTAGGGTCTATTTATCTTTCAAGGTTAAATTTGCAGCAGCCTGTTTGGTATTTAGGCAAGGCAGCGCCTATGTAGTGTGGTTATTCCCCATAAATAGGCGATAACGTAGCATTAATGCCAAACAGGCGTTGCCCAAAGGGTTCTGCCTAGGGTCTATTTACTCTTTGTTGCTCGGTTTTTACTTAGACCACTAGGTTACAAATCTCGCGCCGCGATTAAATCGCCCCTAGTTTGAACAAATTATAATCCGCAAAGATAAACAGACCCTAATTAAAACTCTACCAAACCTAATTATTTATTGGGCATTTACTTATTTTGGGTATAATAAATTTGATAACAAAAAAGGGACACATATGCCAGAAGGAAGAGTCAAAGTTAGTTGGATAGTGGCAGGCTTTAGCTTGTTTTTAATAAGCTTGCTAACCTACGTTTACTACACTTACCAAACCACGCGTGCTGAAATAATGCAGTCGGTTGATAATCGCTTACTTAATGCCGCCACCAGCGTTAAACATATTTTAGGTGACGATTATTTAAGTGCGGTTAATCAAGGCGATAATATAAGTTTTTCTTACTATCAAGATAAAAGTAAACAACTCTCTGAGTTTGCTCAAGCACTTGATATTGCTTATGTCTATTCAATGATTTTAAAAGACGGTAAGGTGCTTTTTAGCTCATCAAGCTACACGCAAGACGATCAGAATAATGGCAAGGTAACTCAATTTTTAGATCTCTACCCTGAAGCTACCGATGCAAATATAAGTGCTTTTTATTCAACAGAGCCAGTATTTGAAATATCGAGCGATCAGTGGGGCCACTTTAAAACAATTTTTATTCCTTACGTTGACCCAATCAACGGCAATACCTATTTAACGGGTGCCGATATAACTATTTATGATTTAAACGAGAAACTTAAAGAAAGCGTATCAAAAGCAGCTGCAATGGCTAGCTTCTTCTTTTTTATCGCGATACTCGTTGCCGCCATATATATTTATTTACTAAAACGGTCTTTAGCAACTGACTCAAGTACTGGTTTTTCAAATCATATTGCACTTGAGTACTTTATTAAAAAAAGTAATGCTCATCACATGCAATTAGCCGTTATTTGGGTTAATGAAATAGAAGATATAAACAGTTTTTATGGCACTGAAGTGGGTGACAAGGTAATGAAAAACTTACTTATTCACTTTAAACTTAGAAGCTCTACGCATTGCCATATATACAGACTAGCAACAAATAAAATAGTATTACTCGCGCCTAAGGAAATGAGTAATGACGAATTTACCGACCTCGTAAAAACATATAACTTTAATACACCGGTATTAACT
Organism: Pseudoalteromonas sp. SR41-7; assembly: GCF_014163935.1. Lineage (NCBI taxonomy): Bacteria > Pseudomonadati > Pseudomonadota > Gammaproteobacteria > Alteromonadales > Pseudoalteromonadaceae > Pseudoalteromonas > Pseudoalteromonas sp. SR41-7. The sequence continues at coordinate 59,603 of NZ_JACJEF010000015.1, forward strand.
GACCCTTTTATCTACATAACCCTATGTGCAGGTATTGCCAGTGGTAATAAATCGCTACTACTTGAAAACGCTCATATAGCAGCGCTGCAAGCTAAACAAGGCAGGCATAGTGTAGTTAACTACTCAAAAGCGCTACACGATGTAAAAACGCAATATCAGTACAATGTAGAAATGGCTAAAGAAGTGCGAGAAGCGTTTGATAACAATCGTATAGTGCCTTACTTTCAACCCATTATTGACACAAATACCAATAAGGTCGTTCAATACGAATGTTTAGCTCGAATGGTAACAGCGCAAGGGGAAGTATTAAAACCTGATGCATTTTTAAATGTTGTTACCCGCTCAAGAATGGACGGAATACTTACCCGTACTATATTTTCACAATGTGTTAGTCGCTTTAGAAAAACCGATATTTGCTGGAGTTTAAATATAACAGCACAAGATATGCTCGACCCTAATTTAAGTGAGTTTATTGCGGACGAACTTAAGCGCTACCCGCATCCTGGTAATATCACATTAGAGCTTTTAGAAACCCAAGCTATTGCCAACTTCTCTGAAGTAAAAGCATTTATTGGAATGGTTAAAACGAAAGGCGTTAAGGTTATTATTGATGACTTTGGTAGTGGTTATTCAAATATATCAAACGTACTTAAGCTTGAAGTAGATGGTATTAAATTAGATGGCGCACTAATAAAGCAAATAGTGAATGACAAAGATATCTACTTGTTTATTGAGCATATAGCCAGCTTTGCTAATCAACTTGGTTTACAATTAATGGCAGAATCGGTAGAAAATACAGCCATAGTAACCGCACTTAAAAAGGCGAATGTGACACTAATGCAAGGCAATTATTTTGCCCACCCAGTGCCACATGTTAATACGGTTACAGAAGAATTAGCACTTTGACTTACTTTAACCAGGGCGTGTTGATCTTTGTGGATTGAAATTTGTTCAATCTAGGGGCGATTAAATCGCGGCGCGAGGTTTGTAACCTAGTGGGCTAAGTAAAAACTGAGCAACAAAGAGTTAATCGTCCCTAGAAAGAACCCAAAGGGCAGCACATGTTTGGTCTTTATGCTGCGTTATCGCCTATTTATGGGGAATAACCACACTACATAGGCTCCGCCTTGCCTAAAAACCAAACATGCTGCTGCAAAATCAATCACGAAAGGTCAACACGCCCTAGGTAAGTTTATAACGAGTCGGTGGCTTTGCTGGCCACTGGCCCAGTATTTACGCTCAAAAGGCGTAATTGCATCGTCTGACTCATAAAGTGTTACATCGCAAGGGTTGCCTGTTAATTCAAGCGCCCGAGCAAACTCCTTAACGTAAATATCCCAATTGCTGCGCACTTCTAATTTTCCACCTAACTTAACGATAAATGGAAAAATAGCTGCGCCATGCCAGCGCCTACGAATATGCTTAGATTTAGGCCACGGGTTTGGATACAACAAATAATGGTGCGTAGGTTGCCAATTGGCGGCTACCGCTAAACGCCAAAAGTCATTTAAATCTGCTTGCACTAAGATGTACTGACCACTGTCGGTTTGCTTATATTCAACATCATGCTTATCTAATCGGTGCGAAGATTTATCAATTCCAACTATAAGTGCATCAGGGTGGCGCTTAGCTAAGTTAGCTGAGCTTTCACCCACGCCACAACACGAGTCCAAAATAAGCGGGCCACTAAAGGCTTGTACTTTAGCATTAACCTCGTCAAATGCAGTTTGCGTATGCGCTGCTATTGGCTTTTTAAATTCAGCATCTAAGTGCTTATTTACTATTTCATCAAGCTTTTCGTGAATACCCGCTTGATTAGATACAATACTACGTGAATTTGCATCACTCATTAGTGTCTTAGCCCCACACCTTTTTTAATTAAAGTTAGCGCTAAAGTAAATAACACCGTAATAAACACCAAAATAACACCTAGCGCTACACTTAAATCAACATCCGACACACCTAAAAAGCCATAGCGAAATGCATTTACCATGTAAATAATAGGATTTATTTGCGATACGTTTTGCCAAAATTCTGGCAATAACGTTATTGAATAAAATACACCGCCTAAGTAAGTTAATGGCGTTAGTATAAAGGTGGGAATAATGCTTATATCGTCAAAGCTATTTGCGTAAATTGCATTAATTAAACCACCTAAAGCAAACACAGCTGAGGTTAAAATAACGGTCGCCATAATTACAAAAATATTATGAATTTGAATATCAACAAATAACAACGATACACAAGTAACTATAAAGCCCACCATAATACCGCGCGTCATACCGCCGCCCATATAACCCAGTACAATGATGTAATTAGGCACAGGTGCAACTAAAAGCTCTTCAATGCTTTTTTGAAATTTTGTTGAATAAAAACTAGAGGCTACGTTGGAATAGGAATTAGTAATAACCGACATCATTATAAGGCCAGGTACAATAAACTCCATATAACTAAAGCCGCCCATATCACCAATACGTGAACCAATTAAGTTACCAAAAATAACAAAATATAAGCTCATCGTAATTGCTGGCGGCACTAAGGTTTGCACCCAGATACGTAAAAAACGAATACACTCTTTAATCCATAAACTCTTTAAGGCTACGCCATATTTAAACATTTATTCGCCCCGCCCTTGCTCTAATAATCCTACAAATAACTCTTCTAGTCTGTTTGCTTTATTTCGCATACTCAATACTGTATTACCTTGGGTTGTTAATGCGCTAAATACCGCATTTAAGCCCTGTGATTTAGCGACTTCTACTTCAACAGTATGATCGTCCGTCATCGTAAACTTATAACCTTCAAGCGTGACAGGGTTTGCTGGCATTTTTAAATCTAAAATAAAGGTTTCTTTATCAAGTTTTGCAAGCAGTGCTTTAATGGTGGTGTTTTCAACAATTCGACCAGAATCAATAATCGCTATGTTTTTACACAGTAACTCAGCTTCTTCAAGGTAGTGTGTGGTTAAAATAATAGTAACGCCTTGCTCATTTATTTGGCGTAAAAAATCCCACATTGAACGACGAAGTTCAATGTCTACACCCGCTGTTGGCTCATCAAGTATAAGTAATTTTGGCTCGTGCATAAGGGCGCGTGCAATCATTAATCGACGTTTCATTCCGCCTGAAAGCGTACGTGCTTGCTTGTCTTTTTTCTCTAATAAACCCAGCTGTGCAAGGTATTTATCAGCACGTTTATGGGCTTCGCCACGTGGCACACCATAATAACCGGCTTGGTTAACCAGTATTTGGCTAAGCGTTTCAAACTGGCTAAAGTTAAATTCTTGCGGCACTAAGCCTAAATGCGCTTTTGCAGCTTCTAAATCAGTATCAATATCACAGCCAAATACTTCTACTTTGCCTTTTGTTTTATTAACAAGTGACGAAATAACACCAATAGTAGTTGATTTACCAGCTCCATTTGGACCAAGCAAAGCGAAAAAATCGCCCTCTTCAACTTGTAAATCAACGCCTTTAATAGCCTCAACACCATTTTTATAAACCTTGGTAAGGCCTTCTATATTTAAAGCAATATTTTGCTTATTCATTACTTACCCTCACCATAACCCCAACGTTTTGTTAGGTTATGCTCAATGTTTAAATGATCTAAAATTCTCGCCACCATAAAATCAACTAAGTCTTCAATACTTTGTGGCTTATGATAAAAACCAGGTGCGGCTGGCATAATTGTTACCCCTAAACGAGATAACTTAAGCATGTTTTCTAAATGAATTTCGTTAAATGGTGTTTCGCGAGGCACTAAAATGAGCTGTCCGCGTTCTTTAATTACCACATCAGCGGCGCGCTCTAATAAATTATCAGACGCCCCCACTGCAATTGCAGAAACCGATCCGGCACTACATGGGCATACTACCATTTTTTTAGGAGCAGCAGAGCCCGAAGCTACTGGGCTAAACCAGTTATCTTTACCGTATACTTTTAGCTGTTCAGGCTTGGCATTAAACAGCGTACTTAACTGCTCTGTGGCTTTATCTTCATTACCAGAGAGCTTAATATTTGATTCTGTATCAAGCACCACGCGTGCTGCACTTGAAATGAGAACGTAGACCTGAAATTGCTGCTCTAGTAATACTTCAAGTAACCTAAGCCCATAAGGCGCACCCGATGCACCACTAAAAGCGAGCGTAATTCTATCTTTAAATTGCACACTATTCTCCGCTGTATTTATCAGCTAAGCCATCAACAAGGTGTTGATGAAGGCCATTAAAGCCGCCATTGCTCATAATTAAAATATGCTGATTAGGCTCAATATTTTCAAGCACCGTATCAATAATTGTTTGCGTGCTGCTAAAGCACTGCATGCCTGCTTTATCTGCTTGCTCTTTTAGCGACCAATTTAGATTCTCTGGTTCAAAAAGGAGTACGTTGTCAGCATCACGCAGTGAATCTAATAATGTATATTGGTGCACGCCCATTTTCATGGTGTTTGAGCGCGGCTCTAAAATAGCGATAATTTTTTCATCGCCTACTTTTGCGCGCAATCCTGCAAGCGTAGTTTTAATTGCTGTTGGGTGATGCGCAAAGTCGTCATACACTTTAATATTATTTATATCCGCTTTTAGCTCCATACGCCTTTTAGGGCTAATAAATTCTTCTAACGCATCAATACTATGATCAACAGCTATACCCACATGGCGCGCTGCTGCGATAGTCATAATCGCATTTTTAACGTTATGCTCGCCTATTGCTTGCCAACAGACAGTGCCCTGCTTTTCGCCATTAAGTAATACATTAAACTCACTTCCATCGGCTTTTATTAATTCATAGCTCCAATCATCGCCTAGCGTTTCGCTTTCGCTCCAAAGCCCTTGTGCTATTACATCATTAAGCGCTACGTCTTGCTTTGGCCAAATTACCTTGCCGCTTTGAGGTAATGTACGCATTAAGTGATGAAATTGTTTTTTTATTGCGTTTAAATCTTCAAAAATATCAGCGTGATCGAATTCAAGATTATTTAAGATAAGTGTACGCGGGAGGTAATGCACAAACTTACTGCGCTTATCAAAAAAAGCAGTGTCGTATTCATCGGCTTCAATAACAAAAAATGGCGTTTCACCCACTTTTGCCGATACACCAAAATTTTGCACTATGCCGCCAATTAAAAACCCTGGTTTCAAACCTGCGTACTCTAACACCCACGCAAGCATACTTGCTGTGGTTGTTTTACCATGCGTACCAGCAACCGCAAGCACCCAAGAATCTTGCAGTAAGTTATGCTTAAGCCACTCAGGGCCTGAAGTATAAGGCAGGCCTTTATCAAGCACATATTCAACACATGGGTTACCCCGGCTCATTGCATTACCAATAACGACCATATCTGGCTTTGGCTCTAACTGAGATACCGCATAGCCTTGAGTTAGTTCAATGCCAAGCTCTTCAAGTTGCGTACTCATTGGTGGGTATACGTTCTGATCAGAACCCGTTACTTTATGACCTAATGACTTAGCAATGGCTGCAATGCCACCCATAAACGTGCCACAAATGCCCAAAATATGTATATGCATATACTTTCCTTAAATCGTATGCTCACTTTACAGCTATGCAAAGTTTAATGGCGCTATAATGCCAAAATTCGTGCTTAGTTACCATTGCGAGTAAGCACTTCACTCGTGCCAAAATGACCACTTGATAATAAAAAAGCCTTCTTAATTAGAAGGCTTTTTTATTAGTCATTATTTGCTACATCATTAAAAATACTATTAAACCTACACCGAGCAATAAACGATATATCACAAATGGCAACATGCCCATTCGCTCTATTACTTTTAAAAACATAAATATACATGCATAAGCCGATAAGAACGATAGCACTACACCTAGTAATAATGTATTCCAATCAACCACATGGTCACCCAAAGCAAGCTCTGCAGTATAATAAAGCCCCATCATAGAAATAATTGGAATTGCCAGTAAGAACGAAAAACGCGCTGCGCTTTGCTTATTCATTCCAAGCATTAAACCAGCTGTCATCGTGATACCTGAGCGAGAAGTTCCCGGGATCATTGCAACAGCTTGTGCAAAACCAATAATAAGTGCTGTTTTCCAATTAAGCTGATAAATAGTTTTAATCTGCTTACCTTTTGCATCCGCGTACCAAAGCAATAAACCAAACACAATTGTGGTAGTAGCAATTACCCAAGCGCTTCGTAGGTACAACTCTATAAAGTCTTTTAAAAGTAAGCCTAAAATAGCGGCAGGCACAGTGCCTAAAATTATCCACCAACCTAGCTTACTATCATCAGTAGTACCCTGTGCTCCAAAGGATTTAAACCACGCACTGAGTATGTCGACGACCTCTTTGCGAAAATAAATAACAACAGCAATTAAAGTACCAACATGGACTGCCACGTCAAACGCAAGCCCTTGATCTTCCCAGCCTAAAATTTGCGATGGGAGAATTAAGTGCGCAGAACTAGATATTGGTAAAAACTCAGTAAATCCCTGTATGAGGGCTAAAATAATTATTTCGATGATACTCATGGGTTAGAAAACTCCACCTTCCATAGCTTTTGTTGAGGGTTATTATATTCATTCCATAACTGCGCAATCGTTTGTTTAGCTACAGGATGATAGAAATCTGGGGCAACCTCGCTAAGAGGTTGTAATACAAATGCGTTTTTAGTTATTTCATCTCGTGGTAATTGTGCTGGAGAAGCGCAAATTACATCATCATAAAATAGTAAATCTAAATCGAGCGTTCGTGGACTAAACTTTTTATCGTTCGCTGTGCGTCCATTATCACGCTCTATTTGTTTTAATAAAGCGCATACATCAACAAGCGACATATCAGTTGTAGCGCCAACGACTGAATTATAAAAATTATTGCCAGCAAACCCTACTGCTTCACTTTCAAAAACAGACGAGTGTACAATATGTTCAAAGTGCTGCTTAAGTGCAATTAATGCACATTGTATATAATGCGCTTTATTTATATTTGACCCTAGGCTGATATAAATTTGAGCCATTTAGTCAGTTGCCTTAACACGTGTAATTTCAACACCTACAGTTTGCGCTTGTGCTACTGCTGCTGGTTTACTTACTCTTATAGTAACTTGTGGAGTATTAAACTCGCTTAAAATAATATGCGCTAATTGTTCAACTAAAGTTTCTAGCAACTCTACAGGTTTTAAAGTGCAGTGCTCAATAACTCGCTCACTTACTTTTGAGTAATCGAGTGCTAAATTAATATCGTCATTTTCAGCTGCAGGCTTAATATCGCTTAGCATTTCAATATCAAAATAAAGGCTCTGTTTACTTTCTTTTTCAAAGTCGTACACTCCAATAATAGTGTCGACGTGCAATTGAGATATAAAAACCTTATCCATTGATACTCCAAATAACAACAAACTACTAAGCAACTATACTAAGCATCAATAAAATTAATACTGTATATGGTTTAGCCAGTGTTTAAATATGTAAAAATAACTTCTACAATAGCAAAATAACTAAACTAGCTATTAAATAGCCTGTTAATAATTTTTACGATAAATTTTGCTGCCAATAATAGCCTAAAAGCACTATCAATTGGTATAGCAATTAAAAAATAAGGAAGCGCGTGTTAGCCACTATAATGTTTGTTTTAGCTTATTTACTTGGGTCGATTTCGTCGGCTATTTTAGTGTCGCGGTTGTTCAAACTTCCAGACCCTCGTAATAGTGGTTCTAACAACCCAGGAGCTACAAATGTTTATAGATTAGGCGGAGCATTTCCGGCTTGCTTGGTTCTAGTGTTTGATATTTTAAAAGGCACTATTCCGGTATGGGGGGCTTATTTTTTAGAAGTTGAACCTTTAGAGCTTGGTTTAGTCGCAGTAGCTGCTTGTTTAGGCCATATGTACCCACTGTTTTTTAGCTTCAAAGGCGGTAAAGCCGTAGCAACGGCATTTGGCTCATTATTACCTATTGGCTTATCATTGGCTGGTTTACTTGTGTGTACTTGGTTAGTTATAGTGGCAATAACACGCTATTCATCACTGGCGGCGCTTGTTGCTGTATCTCTAGCGCCCTTGTATACATGGCTAATAAAGCCACTTTATACTCTTCCCGTTACTTTTATCACGCTGTTAATTATATTTCGTCACCGTACTAATATTATTCGATTATTTAGTGGGGAAGAACCAAAAGTGGGTGCTAAAAAAGCACCCACCGATGAAAACAAAAATATCTAAAATATGAGTCATTAAATCGGCTCAAGGCTATCTATAGGCCAACGAGGTTTTGTTTTCATATCAAGCGTGGCAAATTGCCCTGCTTTTAAACGTTGCATTCCGGCATAAGCAATCATTGCACCATTGTCGGTACAAAATTCAGTACGCGGATAAAACACTTCGCCTTTCATACCCTTCATTACGCGTTCAAGCTGCAGTCGAAGCTGTGTATTTGCACTCACACCACCGGCGATGACCAAACGCTTAATACCTGTTTGTTTAAGCGCACGCTTACACTTAATAACGAGCGTATCAATAACCGCCGTTTGAAATGCATGCGCTATATCAGCTTTGGTTTGATCGTCGTCGTCATTTTCACGAATCGTGATTGATGCCGCTGTTTTTAAACCACTAAAACTAAAATCAAGTCCTGGCTTGTCGGTCATAGGGCGAGGAAATACAAAACGCTTTGCTACGCCTTGTTCGGCCATTTTAGCTAAGCGTGGACCACCGGGGTAATCAAGACCAAGTAACTTAGCCGTTTTATCAAAGGCCTCGCCTGCGGCATCATCAACTGACTCACCTAGTACTTCGTATTGTCCAATACCTGCTACTTTAACCATCATGGTATGACCGCCCGATACAAGCAATGCAATAAACGGAAACTCAGGGGTATTTTCCTCAAGCATCGGAGCAAGTAAATGCCCTTCCATGTGATGTACTGCTACCGCAGGTATATCCCAACCGTATGCTAATGAACGACCAATAGACGTACCTACCAATAATGCACCAACTAGACCTGGGCCTGCAGTATAAGCAATACCGTCTAAATCTTCAGGGCCACAACCTGCTTGTACAAAAGCTGCATCTATAAGTGGTAATGTTTTACGAACATGATCGCGCGATGCAAGTTCCGGCACTACACCGCCGTAATCAGCGTGTACTTTTACTTGGCTGTATAATTGATGAGCTAACAAGCCTTTTTCGTCATCATATATTGCAATACCCGTTTCATCACATGACGATTCAATGCCTAAAATTCGCACTGTACTTCTCCTGCCTTTTAAATTCTACTTTGCTTCTTTTATAACGTAAGACCAATATTTGTTTGGCCATCTTCAAGGGCAAACTTTTTAAGTGCCTTTACGCTATCAGAGGTAATACGCCCCATATTTTCTACAAAATCAATTAGCTCACCTAATACTTCAATTTCGTACTGCATTAATGGGTGCTCTCTCACTGCTGTGTTATCAGCAATCTCACCTTCAACCGTCATTTGATATTCAATAAAGCGAGCCACTGTTGCTTGAGATATTTTGCTCACACTAATGAACTCTTGCTCATCTTGCGCCACTAAACCGTGCATTAAGCTAAGTAAAGACGTTGCAGCATCAATAGCAGGATAAGTACCAAACATATCAAAATCAGCAAGTTCAGGAACATTTGGCTCTATTTTTTCAACTTGTTTTTCGAGATCTATTTTACTTTTAGGCAGTAAGATTTTTTCCCAACAAACATTAAGCGAATTACGTAATAAGGTTTCATCACCAAACCCCGTTGCTTCGCTAAATAAACCGTAATTTGGCAGCATTCGCTCTATTAAAGCACTTGCTAAGACGGCCTTTTGTAAATAGTTAAGCTCTCTAATACGCTGAAAATTATTTGCTTTAGTCATTCTTTAACGTCTCACACGACCAACAAAAATCAAATGTTGATCCATTATGCTCATTACAATTAGGGCATACCCAATCTGGAGCGGATTGTTTTACTTGTTGATAGTTTACCAATATTTGCCGCGCATGGCGCTCTTTTATCGCATAAACCTGCACACTAACTTGCGCCTGATCATATGGAATTTCTCCAAGCGCCCCTTGGAGCATCTCGCCTTTAATTTTACACTCTATTCCAGCAGTTTGTATTAAGCCTTTTACGATATTCGCTTCCAAGGTATTTTCAGCTTTATAAATTGTAACCCATTGAAAAGAGCTATCTGTTGAATTGTTATTATTAATATTTTGCAATATTCACCTCATTTATTTTGTGTTAACAATATCCTGCGCTAAATTATTAGCATGCTGTACTTTTAAGGAATAAACATGACACTAACAACCCCAGGCTTACTTTTTCCGGCCATATCGCTGCTATTACTCGCCTATACAAACCGATTTTTAGTTTTAGCGCAATTAATTAGGGAGCTAAATGCGCGTGAAGGTGAATCTATTCGGCCTGTTGTAGTGGCTCAAATCACTAACTTACGTAAACGTATTAAGCTAATTAGAACGATGCAAGTGTACGGGGTAGCCTCTTTTCTACTGTGTACACTATCAATGTTTGCATTATTTATTGAGTTTAATGCCACAGGAATTATTTTATTTGGCATTAGCTTAGCTTGCTTAAGTTTATCGTTATTAACGTCTTTATTTGAAATACATATTTCCTGTGATGCAATCGAGATAGAACTACAAAGCATTGAAAATAAACCACTAAGTAGCCGAATAAATAGAAATTTTGTAAAATAGTTTATTATAAATAAAACACTCTATTATTTGTCACAATCATGTTGTATGAACGCCCCTTTTTGGGGCGTACTTTTTTATTAATTAGAACAATTTAATCCAAATATACTAACTAACTTACTGACTACAAATAAGTTTACTTAGCTAGCCCATTGCAAAAACATAGATAAAATACAATAAACAACTAGTTATGAATTTAAAAAGTAATACTATTTGGTCGCTTTTCTCTTTAATTAATACTAAAAGGGGGGTATCCTGCTGGAAACACGTATGAACTTGCAACCGTATTTCAATATAGAATTTTACTAAACTTTAGAATAGAAATTAATATATTTGATGTCCGTGGTATCTGCGACTTACTTATAAAAAGGGACTATAAAGTGAGATTTGAACAATTAGAGCAATTTGTAGCACTTGGTATATTACGTCATTTTAGACAAGCTGCTGAACAAACCCAAATTAGTACTTCAGCGCTAACGCGCAGCATTCAAACACTTGAAGATGAAATGGGATATGAGTTAGTAAAACGCTCAACACGCTCTGTTAAATTAACGCCAGAAGGCGAGCTTTTTCTAGAATATGCTAAAACAACCCTATCGGAACTTGAGCTAACGAAAAAGCGGATTTTTCAATCAGTAAACGGTAATGCCAATGAAAAGCTCGTTATTGGGTATACCAATAAGGCAAGCAGCATAGTACCTATTTCTTGTGGACAGTTTTTAGCTCAATACCCTCATATAAAAATTGAGATGCAGCTACAAGATCAGCAAGAGTTAACACGCAAACTCCAACAAGGTGAAATAGACATTAGCGTATACTCTCAAGCTATTAATAGTATTGGCAGTGACATTCACTTACCTGATCAGCTTGTGTTATTTGTTTCAAAAAACCACCCTCTTGCCCATAAAAACGATATAAGTAAACAAAACCTTGATAACTATCCGATGTTTGGCTGTTTCTCTGAGTCTAAACAAGTACAAACTATGCTTAATGAAGCAATTGATTCTTTAAATAAATCATCAAGTATTAAAGTGGGCAGTATTGAGCAAGTAATGGCAGGTGTAGTTAAATCAGATCATTTTGCTATTGCAAGCATTGAACATGCTAATGCAATCGCAGAGAATTCTGAATTAGTACAACTTAAAACAAATAAAGATTTAAACCACGAACAACTCGTTGTACAAACAAGCCAACAGACGTCGATTACTGAACATGTAGAGCATTTACTATCGCTTATAAAAAAAGCGGGTGCTGCATTTAGCTAATCTGATGTTTCAAAAAGTGCGGCACAATAAACAGTAGCTTTTAACAGCTTTTCGGCTACACTGTCGCACCTTTTTTAAACAGCTGATGTGAATGAACACACTTTTTGGTCCTGATGTCTATTTAGATGATATAGAACGCCAAGGATATACCGTAATTCATAACGCGCTTATTGCTGATTTAGTTAACGATTTAGTTGCAGACTGCCACCGTATAAACCCTCACTTTAGCCTTGCTGGTATTGGTCGATTAAATGACTTACAAATAGATAAAGCCGTACGTACTGATAAAACCTATTGGTTTGACGGCAGCTCTCAAGCACAGCTTACCTATCAAGCAATAATGCAAAGTATAAAGACCACGTTAAATCGCAGTTTTTTTATGGGGTTATTTGATTACGAATGCCATTATGCAAAATATACACAGGGTGATTTTTACAAAAAGCACTTAGATGCATTTAAAGGTCGCTCTAATCGAGTATTTACAACGGTACTTTATTTAAATACGCCTAAGCAAGGTGGCGAACTTGTTATTTATAAACCTAAAAGTAAAGAGATAGAAATAACAATTAAACCAACTGCTGGCACATTAGTAATGTTTGAAAGCGAACGCTTTGCCCACGAAGTACTTCCCGCCGTTGACGATCGCTATTCTATTGCAGGCTGGTTTAGGAAAAACGCCTCTATTAGCGGCATTATTGATCCGCCCCGATAACTCCTAATAGAGCATTTTAACAGCCTTTATTGAGGCTTTTAAAATGCTATTGGGTATGAAAGTAATAACCCTATAAAGATGGCCAAACCCACGTAATGATTATTTAAAAACGCTTTAAAACAGGCATCTCTTTCACGTTTATGAATAAGCGTTTGTTGGTATGCCAATAGGCCCACAGCAATACTTAAACCAACGCCAAATGCGACACTTAAATGATTGCTTATACCAATAAAAGCAACCAACGCTATAAATACAGCATTAAGTAAAAAGATAATATGGCGGTCGTATTTACCAAATAAAATAGCGGTTGATTTTACCCCTATTTTTAAATCGTCGTCCCTATCAACCATCGCATACATGGTGTCGTAAGCCACTGTCCAGCAAATATTGGCTATAAATAATAACCATGCCTGCTGTGGTAGTGCATTAATTGAAGCCATATACGCCATAGGAATAGCCCAACCAAATGCAGCCCCTAAAACAACTTGAGGTAACTGTGTATAGCGCTTCATAAAGGGGTAACAAAAGGCTAAAGCCAAAGCACCAAAAGAAAGCAAAATAGTATTAACGCTAAGCATTAATACTAAAATGAACGCAATAACTATGAGTAGTAAAAATAGACTAAGTGCTTCACCACTACTCACCTGCCCTGAAGCTAGCGGCCGTTGAGCTGTGCGTTTTACCGAGCCGTCTATTTTTCTATCTGCAAAATCATTAATTACACACCCTGCGCTACGCATAACAACAACGCCCAGCGTAAATACAATAAAGTTGAGTAAGCTCGGCATCCCACTATTAGCAAGCCATAAAGCCCAGTATGTTGGCCAAAGTAATAACAAGGTACCAATGGGCTTATCTATACGCATTAACTGTATATAATAAGGAATATGTTTTGGCTTTAAAGCGGCTAATTTCATGAGTATAAATATGCTCCAGGTAAAAACACTTCACACACTAAAAACTTATATTCTTTGAGTGAGAATACACTTCGACGCCCTAGTAAGTTTTTCTCGGGTAAGTTCAATTTTGTAACTAATTGCTGAATAGGGTGCGTGTCATCAAAATAAGCAATTTCTATATCCGTTCTTTTTAATGCTGGGTCTTGAAAAATCACATCACCTAAAGGACGCTCGCCCATATTGTGCAAAGGATTAATAGAATCATTTTTAGGAAGCCAGCTTTGTGCGTACACCACAGGTTTGTTATCGCACAGTAAGAGAACTTCTCTATTAATAGCTGTTTTAGCTGTGCTGTTTAGTAGTAAGTTTTGCTCTGGGCTTAAAGTAAATAACTGCTCACTTAATACCTTTACATTAAAAGTTTTTGAGTTACTTTTTAATTTAGCCGTTAATGAATTCTGTTCAAAAAGCCACTCTTGCTCTAGAGGAGATAAGTCACTTATATAAGAAGTGGACTGCCAATTAGCAGATATAGACAGAGGATAAGTAATCACAATAGCTCAACAAAATAAAAAACAACGAGATGATACCATTGCCAAAGCTTTTGAAAAAGTGATGTTTTATAACCATAAATAATTGCTTGGCGCTGTTTATTACCTACTATTAAGTATAAACTATTTGTAACAAGTTTTAAGAAACGCTTTAAATATGAAAAAAATAGTATACGCAGGTCTTTTTACGTTCTTTGTAAGCGTTATAAGCTTTACAGCTCGTGCTGAATCCACAGTTGGTTATTTTGGTTTTGAGCCTGATATAATCACCAACTACATTGGCGCATCAAGTAAAAAAATGGGCTATGTGCGTGTAACTATTGATTTAATGCTTACTGATACTTCTGATATTGCAGTGGTTGAACACCACACGCCATTACTTCGTGATGCCCTAGTAGAGATTTTATCTAAAGAACCAGAAGAAAAAATAAAATCACTCACTGGCCGTGAAGAAATACGTGCAAAGTGCGCCGAAAAACTAAAAAGCCTGCTAAAAGAAGAAACAGGACAAGAGATCATCCGTGAAGTCTTGTTCACTAAATATTTATATCATTAGTATTTAACGTTTTGCGTTAAATATTTTGGCGGTATAGGCAAAAGCCATGCCGCTAAGTAACCCACCTAAGTGCGCCCAATTAGCCATACCTACAAACAATACATCAGCAAACCCAAGCACTAACCAAATCAACATAAAGCCAACAATAGCCGTACTTACAAGCGCAGGCTTGTTAGGATTTAAAAAGCTATGAATCCAGCAAAAACCAAGTAGCCCATACACCACACCACTCAAGCCGCCAAAATTGGGGCCAACCATTAAGTATTGTGCCCAATTACTTATAAGTGCAGTTACTAAAAACAAACCTATTAGGGTGAGTTTTCCGCATTGTTTTTCGATATTGTCACCAAGCGACATCCACCAAATTAAATTAAACACTATATGCATCGCGCTAAAATGTACGAGGGCGGGCGTTAACCAACTTAAAGGCTGCGTAGGTTTAAACTGCATCATGGTGTAAATGGTCTCAAAACCACCTAGTAAAAAAGCAAAATAAATTATAACGCTTACAATACTTACGGTTTGATTTAACCAGCTAAGCGCTTTAAATCGCGTCATTAGATTAAGTGATTGCCCTTGGTATTTAAGCGGCGATTGTGTGCTACCTACATCCCATGAAGCTTGTTGATAGCGTTCATGGTTTGGGTTTTGTGTAAATTCGGCCCATAAAGGTTGTATTTGATGAAAATGCTCAGGCGCAACACTAATAATGACATTGCTACCATCTGAGGAGCTTAATTGTCCTTGTAAACCTTGGCTTTTTAAATAATCTATAAAGCCCTGTGCGGCGCGCGGGTTATTTAAACTGCCAAGCTCTATCATCGCTCTACTTTCTCGCTGTAAGCAGCTTCCCAAGCTGTAAAGCCGCCATCCATACTGTAAACGTCTTCAAAACCTTGCTCAACTAAGTAGCTAGCTGCGCCTTGTGAGCTCATACCGTGGTAGCAGACAATAATAATTGGCTGATCGAATTCTTTTTCCATCATAAATTGTGCGATATTACCGTTAGAAAGTGCTTCTGAGCCTGGAATACGACCAGCTTGATACGAATTAGGATCGCGAATATCTGCAATTACCACGTCTTCTTTATCTAAAAGCTCTAACGTTTGCGCTATAGAAATATGTTTAAATGCCATTGAAATCTCTTTAATTAATAGTATAAAAAAGGCGGCTAAAGCCGCCCTTCTTGTAATTTAGTTAGGAACTAATCCCAGTTTAAAATTACTTTACCTGACTGACCTGAAATCATCATATCAAAGCCAGCTTGGAAGTCATCCACAGAATATTGATGTGTAATGATTGGGTTTAAATCTAGGCCAGATTGAATCAAGCTTGCCATTTTGTACCACGTTTCGAACATTTCGCGACCGTAAATACCTTTAATCACTAAACCTTTAAAAATAACTTGGTTCCAGTCAACTGCCATATCTGATGGTGGAATACCTAGCATGGCAATTTTACCGCCGTGGTTCATGTTATTAAGCATTGAATTAAACGCGCTTGGCACACCTGACATTTCAAGGCCAATATCAAAGCCCTCTGTCATACCTAAGTCTTTTATTACGTCTTCAAGCTTTTCGCTTGCCACGTTTACAGCACGTGAAGCACCCATTTTACGTGCTAAATCTAGGCGATATTCGTTTACGTCGGTAATAACAACGTGGCGAGCACCCACGTGTTTTGCTACAGCTGCTGCCATAATACCAATTGGGCCTGCACCAGTGATAAGTACATCTTCGCCAACTAAGTCAAACGATAGTGCGGTATGAACTGCGTTACCAAATGGGTCGAAAATAGAAGCGAGTTCGTCAGAAATATTATCTGGAATTTTAAATGCGTTAAATGCAGGAATAACTAAATATTCGGCAAACGCACCTTCACGGTTTACACCTACACCCGTTGTATTACGGCATAAATGTACACGCCCTGCACGACAATTTCGACAATGCCCACACGTAATATGCCCTTCGCCAGATACGCGGTCGCCAACCTGAAAGCCACGAACTTCTTGGCCCATATCAACGACTTCACCAACATATTCATGGCCAACAACCATAGGCGTTGGAATGGTTTTACTTGCCCATTCGTCCCACTTGTAAATATGTACGTCGGTACCACAAATAGCTGTTTTGCGAATTTTAATCAGTAAGTCGTTATGACCTACTTCTGGCTTTGGTGCATCTGTCATCCAAATGCCCGGTTCTGCTTTTAATTTTGATAATGCTTTCATAATCCACACTCAATTAAAAAACCGAAGCGAGGCTTCGGTTTAAAATAAAATTAAATAACGCCCATTTCTTTACCAATACGGGTAAATGCATCGATAGCTGTATCGAGTTGCTCAATACTATGTGCCGCTGAAATTTGTGTACGAATACGCGCTTGCCCTTTTGGTACTACAGGGAATGAAAAACCGGTTACGTAAATGCCTTCAGCAAGTAATTTATCAGCCATTAACGAGGCTACTTTGGCATCTCCTAGCATTACGGGGATAATTGCATGATCTTTACCTGCACACGTAAAACCAGCAGCTTCCATTTGCTCACGGAAATATTTAGCATTTGACCAAAGTTTGGCGCGAAGCTCGCCGCCATTTTCAAGCATTTCAAGTACTTTAATTGATGCAGTAACAATTGAAGGCGCTAATGAGTTTGAGAACAAGTATGGGCGTGAACGCTGACGTAACCATTCAACAATTTCTTTTTTACCTGATGTATAACCACCTGAAGCACCGCCCAGCGCCTTACCTAATGTACCGGTGATAATATCTACACGGTCTAATACATTACAGTACTCAGGTGTACCCTTACCGTTTTCGCCAACAAAGCCAACTGCGTGAGAGTCATCTACCATTACAAGCGCATCATATTTATCGGCTAAGTCGCACACAGCTTCTAAATTACAAATAACGCCGTCCATAGAAAACACGCCATCGGTAGCAATTAGTTTAGTTTTAGCACCGGCTTCGTCTGCTGCAATAAGTTGCTTCTCAAGATCAGCCATGTCGTTATTTGCATAACGAAAACGTTTAGCTTTACATAAACGTACACCGTCAATAATTGATGCATGATTTAATGAATCAGAAATAATAGCGTCTTCTGCGCCTAAAATAGTTTCGAACAAACCTGTATTTGCGTCAAAACATGAAGAATATAAAATAGTATCTTCTGTTTCTAAAAACGCACTGATTTTTTGCTCTAGTGTTTTATGGATATCTTGCGTGCCACAAATAAAACGTACTGAAGCCACACCAAAACCATGATTATTTAAACCATTTTGCGCCGCTTCAATTAACTCTGGGCTATTAGCTAAACCTAAGTAGTTATTAGCACAAAAGTTGATTACTTTACCTGATGCAACTTCGATTTGAGCTTGCTGCTGGGACTTAATAATACGTTCGTTTTTATACAAACCTTCGGTTTTTACGTCTTCAATTTGCTGTTGTAACTGGCTAAAAAAAGCAGATGCTCTCATCTAGGTTCTCCATCTATTTGAACGGGTAAACAACCGCACTTTCACGGCTGTTTATTATGCGGGGTATTGTAAAAGTTTAATGGGTAAAATGCACGGTTTGCAGTTCGTCGCAAACACCCTCAGTTGGAAGGAATTCCTGCCAGTTTACAGGCTGTTTATTTATGTGTTTAAAAGTGCAGGTAAACTACTTATAGAATCGATAATTAAATCAGCTTCTTGCTTAGCGCTTTCGTCAAAGCTTTGCCCTGAACGCACTAAAACACGGGTAGTGATCCCTGCTTTTTTCGCAGCATGCATATCACTGAGTTTATCGCCCACCATAATACTGCAAGCAGGGTCGATATTATGCTCTTGTATGCCTTGTAATAACATACCTGGCGCAGGCTTTCTGCAACTGCACTCTTTCAAATATTCAGGGCCCGCTTTTTTAGGGTGATGCGGGCAAAAATACACATCGGTAACTGCAATGCTGTGGGCACTAAACTGGTCTTTCATCCACTCGGTCAGTGCTAAAAAATCAGCTTCGGTGTAATAACCTCGACCAATTCCAGATTGATTAGTGACGATTATGATTTTATAGCCTGCATCATAAAATGTTTTACAAGTACTAAAAACACCGTCAATAAATTCAAATTTATCGCTTTGATACACATAACCATGATCAACATTTACCACGCCATCTCGGTCTAAAAAAAGCGCTTTATTTTTTTGTTGTGCATTCATTACAAAGACTCTTTTTGTACAACATGGTCAAACATCGCTTTTACATCATCAACTGTAATTTGGCTCATTAAATCATCGCCTTTTACGCGTGTCCCCCACGGTACTTGCTCAGCCGTTTTACCTGTTTGCTTAAACAAGTTTTGATGATAAACCTCTACCACGTAGTCTTGATATAAATAAGGACCTGTGCGTGCTGGATTTGAATGTGCATATAAACCAATAACCGGCGTACCAACTGTTACTGCCATATGCGCAGGACCCGTATCGGGCGCAAGCACTAAGCTGCCACGCTTTAAAACGCACAACAACTCTTTGAGTTTTGTTTTACCTACTAAATTTAAAATAGGCGTGTTGCTGTGCTCAATAACGCTATTTGCTAGGTTAATTTCAAGCTCTGTTGGGCCACCCGTCAATACCACCTTAAAGCCTTGCTCGCTTGCATAATCAGCCAATGTGGCATAACGATCAGCGAGCCAATTACGCTGCGCTTTACTAGCTGCGGGCGATATTACTAATAGTTTATTAGTTAGGTATTCTGATGTTAATAACTCATCTGCAACCGCTTGGTCTTGCTCGGTGTATGGCATGTCCCAACTCGGTTTATAATCAGAAACACCAATGGCTTTTGCAAAACCTTTAAAGCCTTCAAGCACATGCGCCTGGGCTTGTGGGTCTATTCGTTTATTAATAAATAAGCTGTGCAATTCTTTTGAACGAGCCCTATCGAACCCTATTTTTACTTTTGCAGGAATACAACGCGCTACAAACCCAGCCCTTAATGCAACTTGCATATTAAGAAGCACATCAAATTTTTGGTTGTTTAAGCGTTGCTTTAAGCTTTTAAGCGCTGCTTTGCCTTGCTTTTTATCAAATACCACCAGCTCAACACCCGGTAAGTCAGCAAGTAGCATGGCTTCTATTTTGCCAATTACCCAGGTGATTTTTGCATTCGGGTGTGCCTTTTGAATAGCTTGTACTGCACTCACAGCATGACATACGTCACCAATGGCAGAGAGTCTTAATATACAAATAGATGAATAATTAGGAGCTTGAGTCACACATTCCCTTAGGTATTAAATACAAAAGCCGATCTTAAATTATAATCACGCTATTGCAAGCACTTATCCTGCGCTTTAAAACGCGCTAATATAGACTCATTATTTAGCAATTACACAGAGCTATGTTTAAACAACACGTGCAAGGCAATCACACGCTATTAAGCCACCCTAAATACACAAGCCAAATTACCCTCGATTGGTTTGATGCAAATTATTGGCAACAACAAAATAAAATTGTGGGCGCTAAAAAAGGTCGAGCAACTGCGTGGTTTTTTAAGCAAGACGAATTAACAGCCGTACTTAGGCATTATTGGCGCGGTGGCTTAGTGGGTAAATTGCTAAGCGATCAATATTTATACCCAGGACTTGAACAAACCCGCGTATTTAAAGAGTTTAGCTTAATGAGTAAGCTTATAGAGCTTGGTTTAAACGTACCAACCCCTGTTGCAGCTAAAGTAACCCACAGCGGATTAATTTACCGTGGTGATATTATTACCGAGGCTGTTAAAGGCGCTAAAAGTGTACTCGATGTATTAATTGAACGCCCATTGACTGAAGATGAGTTGGAGCGCATTGCTAAAACAATCGCGCTATTTCATTCAAAAGGTGTGTATCACGCCGATTTAAACATTAATAACATATTGTTTGATGATACTGGTGATGTGTATATTATCGACTTTGATAGAGGTGAAATAAGAGCGCCGAACCCACAGTGGCAACAAAGTAATATGGCACGCCTTGAGCGCTCATTTTTAAAAGAGCAAGGTCGAAATGATGTATTTAATTGGCAAGTGAATGACTGGCAAACTCTGCACAGCAACTACCTCAAAACACTTGCTAATATAAGTTAATTAGCCAATGCTAAATACTGCAGAGCAACCTGCTCTGCCTGTACTTGTTTTAGAATATCTGCGTTTTCTACATTTGGCTTATCTGCTAGCACCTGCTTAACGGCATTGGCTAATGCCTCACTTTGTTGAACGGGTACTAAATATTTACTCAGCTCGCCTGTTAATATCTCGCTTGGTCCAAATGTACAATTAGTGCTAACTACCGGAGTACCCACCGCTAAAGCCTCAATTAATACCGTTGGCAGCCCTTCAAAATCAGAGCTCAAAACTAAAGCTTTGGCATGCTGAATCCAGTTGTACGGGTTTTGTTGAAATCCAGGCACTACTAACTGTTTATCTATGCCATATTGCTGTGCAAGCTTTAACACTTTTGCAGGTTTATTACATAAAAGGACTAACTTGTATTTTTTATCAAGCTTTGCAAATGCTGCAAATAATATATCGTGGCGTTTTTGTTTGGCGAGCCTTCCTACATGAATTAAGTAAGGCTCATTTGGGATGTCGTTATTTTTCTCATTTGCTTGTTGGTTTATTTTTTCAAAATCGAACGGGTTATAAATAGTCGCGATTGCACTTGGGTTAATTAAATCCCCTTGTGTTATTTCTTTTTCAACACCCTTTGATACGCAAATAAGTGATTTACCATTTAAGTTTTGCTTACTTTTTTTAAGGTATAAATATGAAAATGGACCTAACTTTTTTTGACGGGCAAGTTCTGCATTGACGGAGTTATGAATAACAAAGTGAACATTTTTGATATTACTAAGCGCGAGCAAGTTATTACTTCTATCAAGGTTAGAAAGCACTAGGTCAATATTGCCAATCTCGCTTTGTTTTTTTTCAAACCACGCTTCTAATCGCAAAATACTATTTTTTCGCCGCCAGAATCTATCTACTTTAGATGCTCTATCAGGAAAAAGGCTATCAACTTTAACTATATCAGGAATGTCATACTCAGCGTTGCTCGCAAGAGATAATATAGTGACATTGTGCTGTAGTTTCGCCATTTTTTCAGCCAAAGTAAGCATTACTTTTTCAGCACCACCACCTACTAGTGAATCAATTACAATCACTATATTCATAAGCGATCTCCTACAAGCATATTTTTTATGCCAGTAGTGATCACGTCGAAGCTATGTGTGCTATCGAGTTGCTTATACTTACCAATAAATTCACTATAAAAAGGCTCGGTAATAACTTGAGCTATTTTCGTTGTAATTTCATCAATATCAAGATTCGCTTTTATTACAACACCTGCATTAACGCAATGATCCAAACGTGTATTTTGATCTTTTGAGATAGCACATGCCACAACAGGGGTTTGAACTGCAATTGCTTGCAATAAAGTATCTCCACCACTAAGTAATGCGACTTTAGCTTGGCTCATTAATGCCAAAAATTCGGTTCCTTGCAGGCTTGATAAACAAGTAACCTCATCACTTTTAGGAATTGCTTTATTATAATTTGCACCAAACACAACAACTGCTTTTAAACCAGTATGCTTAGTAATTTTAAGCGCGGCTTTAAAGTAAACCTCAGCACAATTAAGATTATTTAATATATGCCCGCCAGAACCCGCATTAACAATAAAATAGCCATCAGATACTAAGTTATAGCGATTTAAAACATCACGTTTTTGCTCACAAGAAGCAAATGCAACAAAAGGGCCTACATTACGAGGGGGTGCCAAGGGAAACATGTCTAACTTCGCACTTTCAGCCCATGTAAGTGGCTCAATACAATAATCAGGCTGTACAACCCAATGTGTATCAATTAAATTAATCCTGTTTAGCTTCAATCCCTTAGCGCGTTTTTTTGCATGCTGAGAAATAAATATAACTTTAGCGCCTACTTTTTTAGCCGCTTTCATATGCCCTGCACGTCCTGCACAATCAAAAACAACGACGTCAGGTTTAAATTGCTCTATAAAGTCGCAAACAGAATCAAGCTCTTTAGTCGCTGAGTGTTCAAGCAATGTGGCTTCAAAAGGACACTTTTTTGCGTAGCTTGTATGCTTGTTTAGTATGAAGTGAATATCTAGAGAATCAGTAAGTTCTGCCTTTAAACTTTGAGCCAACAACAACGAGCGCATATATTCACCAATGCCTTCTGGTGATGATACGGGAATAAATAAAAGTCGTTTGTTGCTCATTACATTCTCAATTTCCTATTTGAACTCCAGTATACCAATCAGATACTTATTACGATAGCTAGGTTACATTTTAATATATTAAATTAGCTCTATAAATTTGATTATTTACTGCAATAACAAGCTTAGGTTGATAAACTTAGCCGCAATCTAAATCACAAGGATCTGAACTTTGCGAAACAGAATTTTTCTACTTTCTACTCTTTTTTGCGCTATGAGCGCGTCAGTTAATGCTGAGCCATGGGTAAAACCCGATGATTACGGTCTTAGAGCTGATATTCAACAATTAGCTGATGCCGGTGTTATTTTAGCTCCTGTAACTACCTATCCGCTTATGTGGAAAAGTTTTATAAGTGATGTGCAAAGCATGCCGCTGGAGCAATTATCTCCAAGCTTGCAAGATGCTTTACTTCGCGTAAAACATCGATATAAATCAGAAAATAGTAGCTCGCATAGTCTTCAATTATCAGCTTTTGCAGCCACAGATCCAATCATAGCAACAAGCTTTGGTGCAACAAATACTCAAGAAACAGAGCTCTCAGCAGCTTACGCTTATTTAGGCGATAACTTTGCAGCTAAAGTAGCCGTAAATTATAGAAAAGATGGTAAAAAATGTTTAGTTGATGGAAAAACGACTGACGATATAGTTACCGATGAGCAAGCTTTAACCGATTGTAACGATACCTCACTTGACGATAGTTACTTAGCTTACCGTTTAGGTAACTGGATTTTTAGAGCCGGTGCTGTTGAGCAATTTTGGGGACCTGGTGTTGATAACAGCTTAATTATGTCTGGTAATGCGAAATCTTTACCTGCACTAAGTGTAACCAGAGAAAAAAGTACTGCTTTTGAAACACCATGGTTAAGCTGGATTGGTCAATGGGGCTTTACCGCACAAATGGCTAAACTTGAGTCTACACGTGTAATTCCTGATGCTTTACTTTGGAGCAGTAGATTAAATATACGCCCAATACAACAATTAGAAATTGCTGTTAGCTGGTCTGCACAATGGGCTGGAGACGGCCAACCAGGCTCTGCAGGTGATTTTATTGATGTCATAACTGGGCAAACAGCATGTATTGATGGCAATGTTAGTTGTGATAGCCAATTAGAGTCAAAAATAGGTAATCAATTAGCAGGCATAGATATTCGCTGGTCAGATACACTTTTCAACCAACCTTATGCTGTATATGCCAGTACGATTGGAGAAGATGCCAGTTCACAGTTTAAGCCAGCCGATAGAGCCTATTTGTATGGTGTACAGACAACACAACGTGTATATGATCAAAACTTATTAATAAATGTAGAGTACATAGATACAGGTGTTTCATGTTCAGCAGAGTCTACCAATGAAAATTGCTACTATGAGCATTCAGATTACAAATCAGGTTACCGTTACCACGGTCGCACTATTGGCTCTACTTATGATAACGATGCACAGTCAGTTGTTTTAACCCTATTAGGTCAGTTATCTAATGGAGACGATTGGCAGGTAAAATTACGCAGTGTTGATTACAACAGCGATAACCGTGACCTTTATCCTAATAATCCTGACTTAGGAAATACAATTACTAAAACAGGCTTTAATAGTAAGCAATTAGAGCTTCGTTATAGAATGCTTTCTATGGGAGGGCGAGTCACTTTAGGTGCTTTTGCATCTAACAATGACGGTGCTGAAAACGATACATCAGCATTTGCTAAGTATGAATTAAATTTTTAGTAAGTTACTTTATTAAAAATAAAAAGGGATGAAAACACTGTTTTCATCCCTTTTTTGTATTTTTTAAGCAAACTTAAATCAGTAATTATACCAATTGCATTAAATTATTGTTCTATTATAGCGATAAGAAAACAGCTCAATAACAAGGCTAAAATTATGATACATAGTTGTTCTATATAAATAGTTTTTAACGTAGTTAGTGAGTTATTTAATACGCTAAAATGATCATGTTTTTAATAAAATTGGTATTACTGTTTAATTTTACTAATTACTTTTGATGTTGAGCACCCATCTAAAAATTCAAGCACTTCAACTTTTCCGCCATGACGAAGTACGTGCTCAGCACCCGCTATTTGCTCTACGGTGTAGTCGCCACCTTTAACTAAAATATCAGGGCTTATTTGCTCAATTAATTTAGCGGGAGTATCGTTTTCATCTAAGCTACCAAACGGAATAACCCAATCAACTGATGAAAGTGCGCTAAGTACCATCGCACGCTCATCTAGCGGGTTAATAGGGCGTTCTGCCCCTTTTAAGCGCGTAATAGATTCATCGTTATTTAATCCAACAACGAGCCTATCGCCTCGCGCTTTAGCTTGTGCTAAATAACGTACATGCCCAGCATGTAAAATATCAAAACAGCCATTAGTGAATACAATGGTTTCGCCGTTTTGTTTTGCAAATTCAATATGCTGAAGTACATCATCAAATGGTGTTTGGTAATGCTCACCCGTAGTATGTAAATACTGACCAAGCTTGCGGCTTAGCTCTTCTGGCGAAACTGTAGCTGCACCAAATTTACTAACCGCTATACCTGCCGCTAAATTAGCAATTTCGACAGCATCTTTAGGTTCCATGCCCGCGCCAAGCATAACCGCGAGTGTAGCTATAACCGTATCACCGGCCCCGGTTACATCGCTTACTTCAAGCTCTTGCGCTGCAAAATCAAACTTTTCATCTGCACTAATAAGCGACATACCTTGCTCAGAACGCGTAAGTAACATAGCTTTAATGCCATTTTTGCTTATTAAATCACGCGCACTTGCTGCTAAAGCCTCTTCTGAATCGGTTTGACCACCCGCTAACTTAAACTCATGTAAGTTAGGTGTAATGTAATCAGCACCTTCATATAAATGTAAATCTGGCGATTTAGGGTCGATTAAAACCGTTTTTCCGGCGCTCTTAGCAAGGCTTACCATTTCTTTAATTAAGCTTAAAGATCCTTTGCTGTAATCAGAAAACACAATGAAGTCGTATTCATCAAGTACAAGCTCTAAGCGGTTTAATAAAAGCTGGCTGTGTTGCTCGGTAAATGTTTCTTCTAAATCAAGGCGAACGAGTTGTTGATGGCGGCTAATAACACGCATTTTTGAAATAGTCGGTAAATCACATACACTGACTAATTGTGAGCTTATTTTTTCACCTTTTAGGATGGTCTCTAAAATCTGCCCGCTTTCGTCCTCACCAATTAAACCCAATAAGCCAACTTTTGCATCTAAACGCGCTATATTTTTTGCAACGTTAGCTGCGCCACCGGCTTTGTCTTCAAATTTACTTACTTTAACAACCGGTACTGGTGCTTCTGGCGAAATGCGACCTGTATCACCATACCAATAGCGGTCTAGCATTACATCGCCAACAACTAATATTCGTGCCGCTGATAAGTTTTTTAATAACGATAAATCCATTACTGCTGCTCCGCAACAACCATATCCATGGCTTCACATAACCAGTGACCTATAAACATGTGAGCTTCTTGAATACGTGCTGTTTCGTCATTTTTTATAATAATAGGTAACTTAGCAATGTCTTTTACTTTACCGCCATCACGTCCTGTTAATGCAACAGTAAAAGCGCCTAGTTTATTTGCAGCCTCTAATGCTAAATTAATATTGTTACTAGTACCTGATGTGGTTAAACCAATAACTAAATCTTCTGGCTTGCATAGCGCTTGAACTTGGCGTTCAAACACCGTATCAAAGTGATAATCGTTGCTGTGCGCTGTTAAAATTGAGGTATCAGTGGTCAATGCCATTGAGGCAAGCGGACCTCGTTCTAATTTATAACGCACTACAAATTCTGCAGCTAAATGCTGTGCATCTGCTGCACTACCACCGTTACCAAACCAAACAATCTTGCCACCAGCTTGTAATGCACTATGGCATGCTTCTAACAATTGCATAGATTCTTGATGATAAGCCTCCATCGTTTCAAATAATGCCTGATGACGGTTTAATGTTTCAACGTAGCTAGTTGCCACTGAATCGATAATTGACATGAAAAAATTCCTCTTGGAACTGAAATGGCAGGAAAAATTAAATTCATTATTCCATAATTTTATTTAATTGTGTGTATTTTATCGGGTTATAACTGAACCCAGACCATATTTTATAACGAGTCTGTTTAGAAAACGGCTATTTCACGGTAAACTAACGCCACTTCCCTTTAAGAAAGATCAGTATGGCACGCATTTTTTACTCATTCGCATTAATTATTATTAGCCCACTGATTGTATTTTATCTCTATATTTTACGAGGTAAAAAAAACCAAGGCTATCGTGCACACTTTAAAGAGCGCTTTGGGTTTGTCAGTAAGTCTTTATTTACGGTTAAAACTAAACCTTTAGTTTTTCATTGTGCTTCTGTTGGCGAGGTACTTGCCGCAACGCCACTTATTAAAGCTTTGCAAAAAGTGCATCCAAATTTAAATATACTTATAACCTGTAATACTCCAACAGGCAGAGAGCAAATACTTAGCCAGTTTAAGAATACTGTAGCGTGTAGCTATTTACCAATCGATTTCCCGTTTGCGACGGCTCGATTTTTAAAGCGTATAAAGCCACAAGCATTATGTATTTTAGAAACCGAGCTATGGCCAAATTTAATGGCGATAAGCCGCAAAAAAAACATACCAGTGCTTGTCATCAATGCAAGACTCTCTGAAAAGTCACAGCAGGGCTATCAAAAGGTCGCTAAATTAACGCATATTATTATGTGCTCAATTACAGTACTTGCGAGTCACAATAAAACAGATGCTACACGCTTTATTGAACTTGGTCTTGAAGCTTCAAAAAGCCATGTAACAGGCTCAATAAAATTTGATATAACACCAAGTGAAGAGCAATTAGCTAAAGTACTCAACCTTAAACAGCTTTATAACAGTAATGAAGACAATAACGATGAACGCTTTGTATGGGTGGCAGGCTCAACACATCCTGTTGAGCATGAGCTGGTACTTTTAGCCCATCAAGAATTACTAAAAAAGCAACCGAACGCATTACTTATAATTGCCCCGCGCCATCCAGAGCAATTTGACAAAGTGGCAGAGCTTTTAACGCAAAGCCCACTTAGCTTTAGCCGTCGTAGCCAAAATAACTATAATAATGAGCAAATACTCCTTGCTGATACGCTTGGTGAATTACAGTGTTTATATGGCGCTGCAAATGTGAGCTTTATTGGTGGCAGCTTAATTCGCAGAGGTGGGCATAACCCACTGGAATCAGCAGCGTTTTCGGTAGGTGTAATAACAGGTCCACACACATACAATTTTGACCATGTTTATCCAGAGCTAATAAAGCTCAAAGGTGCTGTAGTGGTTGATAATAACGACGAACTCGCAAAGCAGCTTATAACGTTTAGCCAAAACACAAAAGCGTGCCAAACCTTAGGTATTAAAGCTGCGCAATGCGTAACTAAAAACCAAGGTGCTATACAAAAAACACTTAACATTATTAATCAATATTTAGAGCCAAAACCGTGACCAACATAGCTATAAGCCAAACCCGTGAATGGGTGTCATCTGTTATTGTTAAATATAACTTTTGCCCATTTGCACGTAAAGAAGTAGAAAATAACTGTATTCATTACATAGTAAGCTCTGCAACGAGCATGGATGATGCTGTAATGGATATGCTTGAGCAATGTGTTGAGCTTGACCGTGAACCAGAGTGCGAAACAACCCTTATCATGTTTGACAATGGCTTTAGTGACTTTGAAGACTTTTTAGACTTGGTCGATTTAGCTAATGCACTTTTAGTCGCGCAAGGCTTTGAAGGTAAGTATCAAATCGCTAATTTTCATCCTGATTACGTATTTGCTGACAGTGATGAAACCGATGCCGCAAACTACACAAATAGAGCGCCCTTTCCTACATTGCATTTAATCCGCGAAGCAAGTATGAGCGAAGCACTTGATAGTTATAACGAGCCTGAATCTATTCCTGAGCATAATATAAATCTAGCAAGGCGTAAGGGGATTGATTTTTGGCAGCAGTTACTTGAAGGCTGTAAAAAACCGAGCGCTTAAATGCTCGGTTTTATTTTGGTTTGTGCAGAACAAGACAATAACAAACGCTTATTTTTTAACCCAGTTACCATTTACTTCAACGTAATGACCACTTTGGGTTTTTTCAATTGTTTTAGCGGCAGCAAGTGCTTCTACTTGTGAAAGCGACAAGTTATTCTTTTTAGCGAGCTTTAAGTACTGCGCTTTACGCTTTGTATTTATGTCATCAACAACGGCTTTTGCCTCTGCGTTTTGTACAACAAGTCCTAAATAACCAGAGCTATCTTCACCTACTAAACCTTGGTTTTTAGCGTCATCAAGGCTAATAGCCCAAGCAGAGAAAGACATACATACTGCACTAACTAACGTAATAATATTTAATTTTTTCTTCGTATTCATGTTCTAGCTCCTTAAAATAACTCACTGTCGTCACTAAATAAATTGTCGAGTTCTTTATCTACTTTTACGCGAATTTCGTGATCGACCTTCACATTTAAATTAATAGTAATGGGCTCTTTAGCAGACACCTCAACACGATGCGTGCAAGCACTTAGTGTACTAATAGCACTCAGCGCGAGCAGTACTTTTATCAATAACGACTGTCTCATTATTAGTTTCCTTTTTGTGAGTATTGTTGCTCAACCTTTTGTGTAATTTCGTCACTTAAACGCAGTGCGCGTAAAAGTGTAAATACGTTTTCTTCGTGGTTATAATTAAAGTTAACCTGCTGCTGCTCTGCTTTATTATAGCCTTGCAAATTAACCCCTAGTTTTAACCAACCATCATTTTTTAGTGCCACACTGCTATTAAGTTTTTGAATATCTAAATTAGTTAATAACCCTAACACAGGTTGTAACTCTTGCTGTTGCTGCATTACTGAATCAAAAGCGGCATTATTGGTAATTTTTAAATTACCTGTTCCTTGGCTAAATAAGCTTCCGTCAATTATCTCAATTTTTCCACTATCAAAGTGAACCGGTAAAGACCCCGCCAAGCGTCCCGTTAATACAATGCCCGACTTATCGTCGAGTGTAACAAGTTTGCTTGCATCAATATTTTCAAACTTAACATTAGCAACTTGGTTTGGCTTCCCTACTGTGTAGCTATCTAATGAAAACTCGCCACCAAACACACTTCCTTTTACATCATTTATAAGCGCGGTATTGTTATTAACTTGCCATTGACCTTTAATAGTTTTAACTACGGCACCGGCTCTAAATTCATTTAAATTAAAGGTAGTTGGTTTTACATTAAGCTTACCTGAATTATATTCCCCGCTAAATGTACTGCTTAAATCACTCGCAAGGTAATCGTTATACAATGCACTTGTATGACTAATCCCTATATTGAACAGTGCATTTTGTAAGTTTATATCGCCACTAATATAGCCATTAAATTCGCCCTCTGTTAACTGTGCAAGTGGCTCAAATTGACTAATAAACGCATTTAACGACAGCGCACTTTGTTCAGGAATAACTACTTCAAATGGATGAGCTTGCGACGACATATGATGATTTATCACTAACTCAACATCGTTTATAAATGCGTGATGCGTGGCTTTTAGTGCACGGCTTTGCAAGCCCGTAGACTCTACTTTTATATTATTAAGTTTTATGTCGGGGCTATTAACAGCCTTTATATTCGTTTTTGCTGTTAGATCAGCAAATAACTCACCTACGCCTAAATTAGCATTTGCTGTTAATGTGTTACTTATATCTGTGACTTTAAACTCTTTATATTCTGCGCTTTTTAATTGCTGAGTTAACGCTACCTCTGCGTTTAACTGTTTATCCATTTTTGCTATTAAATCACCTTGGTATTGCACTGCACTTATATCAAACGCATCTACACTATTAAGCGTTAATTTAGCATTTATAAGCCCAATGGGTTTTAAGTCTATAAACTCACTTATATTAAAGTGACCACTAAGGCTAAGCCCATCCGCTGTTGCGGGTACAAACTCAGGTAAATTTTCAAGCATAACGGCGTAATCGCCTTTAATCGCAGCGCCAGATAACTGAGCATTAACGTTAATATTATTTATATCGGGTGTATTTATTTGAGCTGATAAAGTTGACTGTAAGTCTTTAAATGGAGATGTAATATTTAGTGTTGTATCTGTTATTAAAATATCAAATTGCTTATCGCCCACGCTTACCAAATTAATTGCAGGCACCCTCAACTCACTAGCCTCTAAGCGAATTGATTGAGGGAGTTTAAGTTGCCAATTTAAAGGAACTTGTTTGCTAATAAAGCCTGCATATTCACTTGGTGGAATTAACTCAGTACAGCTTGGTGTTAAATTAATTTTGTTATTAAGCAAATCGGTATTAAACATTAACGCTTGGCTATTTAAATTAAAACGCGTCGCCAATTTACCAGTGGTTAATACGTTAACTTTGCACTGCTCATACGTGTGAGCAAACTGGGAGCTAATATCGCCATTTAACTCAAGTTCTATACCATCAAAGCTAAATGCTTGCTGAGTATTAAAGTTAAAATCTGCTATTAATGTATTTTTAGTGTTTATAACGTGCTTTAAAAAAGTGTCATTAATTTCAAACTGACCCCTTACTTTATTAGCAGTCAAAATTGCACTTGCGTTTATATCACCTGAGACATTAAATTTATTTAATTCGGGTTCTAATATGCTTATTTTAAGTGGCTTATTGAGCTCATCACTTTTTACTACAAGCTGTTTAATATTGATTAATGGGCGATTTAAGGGAAGTGCTAAATCGAGATTTTTAGCAAGCTGATTAGCATTATCACTTTTAGGGAGTGGATTAACAGTTAGCACTGCATTTTCAATATCTACACGCTTTGTATTTGCAGTAATACCCGTCAGTTGTAACTGTTGATTTTGATAATTTAAACACACTCTGTCAGCATGAATATTTAAGCTAGACGTGATTGAAAAATCAAGGCAGTTTAATGTGACACCCGCTTTTTCGAGCTCAGGCGCTATAACCCACTGTAATAAAGGCAAGCGAAATACATAACCAAGCAGTAAGGTACTTAGCAATAAAACGCCAACAATTAAACCAATTCGCTTAAACATACTATCCTTAAATGCTTTGTGCTTTTAGCTAAAACTATACTAATCAAAAAAGGCTGCACAATGCAGCCTTTTTTATTTTACAGTAAGATTATGAATCTAACTTGTATAAACGTAAATATAATTAACCTACGTTTTTACGTGCATTACGGAACATACGCATCCACGGGCTATCCTCGAGCCACTCATCTGGGTGCCAAGAGTTGGCAACGCTTCTGAATACACGTTCTGGATGCGGCATCATTACAGTGGCACGACCATCAGTTGACGTAATACCGGTAATACCTTCTGGAGAACCATTAGGATTCGCTGGGTACTGCGTTGTAGGGTTACCGTAGTTATCTACAAATTTAACCGCTACAGTGCCGCTATCAAGCGCCGCTTTAGTGGCTGCATCGTTTGCAAACTCAGCATGACCTTCACCATGAGAAACCGCTATAGGCATACGCGAGCCAGCCATTCCGTTAAAGAACACAGACGGATTCTCTTGTATTTCTACTAAACTAAAGCGTGCTTCAAAACGCTCTGATTTATTAGTTACAAAGCGCGGCCAATGTTCAGTACCAGGGATCAACTCTTTTAACGTTGATAACATTTGGCAACCGTTACATACACCTAAGCTGAAAGTATCTTCACGGTGGAAAAAGTTTTGGAACTGATCGCGTGCCATGTCGTTAAACAAAATAGACTTAGCCCAACCTTCACCTGCACCAAGTACGTCACCGTATGAGAAACCACCACAGGCCACTAAACCTTTAAATTGCTCTAGTGTTAAACGACCTTCTAAAATGTCGCTCATGTGTACATCAACGGCTGAAAAACCTGCGCGATTAAACGCTGCCGCCATTTCTAAATGAGAGTTAACACCCTGCTCACGTAAAATAGCCATTTGCGGTTTAGCACCGGTTGCAATGTATGGTGCAGCTATATCTTCGTTTAAATCAAAGTTAAGTTTTACGTTTAAGCCTGGATCTTTTGCATCAAATTTAGCATAAAACTCTTGCTTAGCACACTCAGGGTTATCACGGCGCGCTTGCATTTGATACGTTGTTTCAGCCCAAATAGTACGAAGCTCAGTACGCGTATGATTAAGTACCGTATTTTCGCCACGGTTAAATATAATCGTATCATCACTGTTAAGCGTGCCAATGTTGTGACTAATGGCTGCTATACCATGTTGTTCAAACACCACATTTACTGCATCTAAATCAGCATTAGCAACTTGAATTACCGCACCTAGCTCTTCGTTATAAAGCGCTTCAATGTCTGAACCTGTTAAAGCTGCTAAATCAACAGTTACACCGGTATGACCCGTAAACGCCATTTCAGCTACTGTGGTAAATAAACCACCATCTGAGCGGTCATGATAAGCAAGTAACTTACTATCAGCCACAAGTGCTTGCATTGCGTTATAGAAGCCTTTTAATAACTCAGGGCTATCAACATCAGGGGTTACATCACCTAATTGCTTATAAACTTGTGCAAGGCTTGATGCGCCCATGCGGTTTTTACCCGCACCTAAATCAACTAATATAAGCGATGTATCGCCTTTATCTGTGCGCAGTTGTGGCGTTACTGTTTTACGTACGTCGTCAACACGACCAAACGCAGTTATAACCAGTGAAAGCGGCGATGTTACTGACTTCTCTTGTGAGTCACCTTCATCTTTCCATGTCGTTTTCATCGACATAGAATCTTTACCTACAGGAATCGTTAAACCAAGCGCAGGACAAAGCTCTTCGCCTACGGCTTTAACAGCTTCATATAAACCAGCATCTTCACCTGGGTGGCCCGCTGCTGCCATCCAGTTTGCCGATAACTTAATGTTTTCAAGGCTACCAATATTTGCACAAGCAATATTAGTTAACGACTCTGCCACAGCTAAACGAGCAGATGCACCGTAATTAAGTAATGCAGCCGGAGTACGCTCACCGAGTGACATAGCTTCACCGTGGTAAGTGTCATACGTTGCCGCAGTTACAGCACAGTTAGCAACAGGTACTTGCCAAGGACCAACCATTTGGTCGCGCGCCACCAAACCAGTAACTGAGCGATCGCCGATTGTTATTAAGAATGTTTTTTCTGCAATGGTTGGTAAACGCATTAAGCGCTGCGCTGCATCTGCTGCATTTATTGATGTGATATCAAGCGCTTTGCCAACAACTTGCTTTGACGTTACATCGCGGTGCATTTTAGGTGCTTTACCTAATAATACGTCCAGCGGCAAATCAACAGGGTTATTTTCAAAGTGGCTGTCTGACACCGTTAAGTGAGGTTCAGCTGTTGCTTCACCAATAACAGCGTACTGGGCACGTTCGCGCTTACAAATTGCTTCAAAGCGGTCAAAGTCCTCTACGCCAACAGCGAGTACATAACGCTCTTGTGATTCATTACACCAAATTTCGTGTGGTGCCATGCCTGGCTCATCGTTAGGGATGCTACGTAATTGGAACTTACCACCACGTCCGCCATCATTAACAAGCTCAGGAAACGCGTTAGATAAACCGCCGGCACCTACATCATGGATAAACGCGATTGGGTTTTCATCACCTAGCTGCCAACATTTATCGATAACTTCTTGGCAACGACGTTCCATTTCTGGGTTTTCGCGCTGTACTGAAGCAAAGTCTAAATCTTCGTTTGACTGACCTGAGGCCATACTTGATGCAGCACCACCGCCTAAACCAATGTTCATTGCAGGCCCGCCTAGCGCAATTAATTTAGCGCCTACAGGAATATCACCTTTTTGAACATGATCAGAGCGAATATTACCTAAACCACCGGCAAGCATAATTGGTTTATGGTAACCACGTACTTCTTCACCGTTATGGCTTGTTACTTTTTCTTCGTAAGTACGGAAGTAGCCTAATAAGTTAGGACGACCAAACTCATTATTAAATGCAGCGCCACCTAGTGGACCTTCTGTCATTATATCAAGTGCGTTTACAATACGACCCGGCTTACCAAAATCGCTTTCCCACGGTTGCTCGTAACCTGGAATACGTAAATTTGATACAGTAAAGCCAACTAACCCTGCTTTTGGCTTAGAGCCACGACCAGTTGCGCCTTCATCGCGAATCTCACCACCAGAACCTGTAGCAGCACCTGAGAATGGCGCAATAGCTGTTGGGTGGTTATGAGTTTCAACTTTCATTAGTATTTCAATGTCTTCTTGATGATACGCATATTCACCTTGCGCATTTGGGAAGAAGCGACCCGCTTTTGAGCCTTTCATTACTGCCGCGTTATCTTTATACGCCGACAATACATTTTCAGGATTTAGCTCAAACGTATTTTTAATCATTTTAAACAGCGATTTTGGCTGCTCTTTACCATCGATTGTCCAGTCAGCATTAAATATTTTATGGCGACAATGCTCTGAGTTCGCTTGTGCAAACATAAACAATTCGATGTCGTTAGGGTTACGTCCTAACTTTGTAAAATTTTCTACTAAGTAGTCTATTTCGTCATCAGCAAGCGCAAAGCCTTGCTCAACATTGGCTGTTGCTAGTGCTTCGCGTCCACCACCTAAAATATCGACAGACGACATTTGGCGTGGGGCATCACTGCGAAACAGCTGAGCCGCATCTTCAAGTTCATTGTGTGTGGCTTCAGTCATGCGGTCGTGCAATAACGCAGTTACTTGTGCAAGTTGTTCTGCGTTTAAATCACCTTCAACATAATAAGCAATACCGCGTTCAACACGGTGAACCTGCTTTAAACCACAGTTGTGGGCGATGTCGGTAGCTTTAGATGCCCAAGGTGAAATGGTACCTGGGCGAGGTGTAACAAGTACAAGTTTGCCAGCTGGGGTATGCTCAGCAATAGTTGGACCGTAAGTTAATAGTTTTTCAAGCTTGGTTTGCTCAGAGCTACTCAACGGCGATGTTAAATCGGCAAAGTGAGCATACTCGGCGTATACGTTAGTGACTGGAAGTTGCGATTGTTGGCAACGCGCTAAAATTTTATTAACTCTGAACTCTGAAAGTGCTGGTGCACCACGAAGGATCAACATAGGTAATTTCATCCGGGGTTAGGGATTGAACGATATTTTAGGCACGCATTATAGTCCAATTAGCATTCAGATTTAACTCAAAATTACGCTTTTCATAAAATTAACTTTTTAGCTTTATTTATAGCCTCTTTTGGTTAATAAAATAAAAGGTAAAGTGACGCGATGGCTTAGTTTTGCTATAACGGTGGCTGGCGAGCTTAAGGGGCACTCAATGTTCAAAGAAAAACTAATAATAATCATTACTTTAGTTATGCTGTTATGTGCATGCGATATGCAAGAGCAGCCAACTCAACTCGCCCAAATAAAAGAACAGAATAAAATTCGTGTGGGCACCCTTGCGAGTGCTAGTAATTATTATCAAGCCGTTCAAGGTGAACAAGGCTTTGAATATGAGCTATCTCAAGCATTTGCTGAATATCTAGGTGTAGAGCTTGAAATAGTGCCATTTTTTAACTTATCCGATATGTTTGAACGCCTTGAAAGCGGTGATTTAGATTTAATAGCCTCAGGGCTTACCTATAATAAAACCCGTGCAGAGCAATACCGTTATGGACCAACTTACAGAACAATCAGCCAAAAATTAGTTTATAAGCAAGGACGTGTTCGTCCTCGAGAGTTTGCCGACTTAGATGGCAACTTTACTGTTATCGCTAAAAGTAGCCATTCGCTTACTCTGCAAAAAATGAAAAAAAACAATCCAGATCTTACTTGGATAGAAAGCGAAGAGTTTGATGAAGAAGAACTACTTCAAGCGGTTATTGATGGCGAAATAGATTACACACTCGCTGATACACATACCCTATCGTTATTTCGCCGTTATCATCCAAATTTAAGTATCGGTTTTTCTGTTAGTCATAACGACCCGATTGCATGGATACTTAATAAATCAAAAGATGATTCTTTATATTCCTTATTAGTGCCATTTTTTGGCGATATAAAACAGAGTAATCAGCTCTACGTACTTGAAGAAAAATACTTTGGCCACGTGCGCCAATTTAACTATGTAAATACCCTTGCTTATATCGAAGCTATCAAAGAAACCTTACCAACATACCAACCATGGTTTGAACAATATGCTGGTAGCCTTGATTGGCGTTTATTAGCGGCACTTAGCTATCAAGAATCTATGTGGAATCCTCGCGCTAAATCGCCAACAGGCGTTCGCGGTATTATGATGCTAACCCGCAGTACAGCAAAACAAGTAGGTGTTACCAACCGCTTAGAGCCAGAGCAAAATATTCGCGGTGGTGGTAAGTATTTAAGTAAACTGATTAAGCGTATACCTGATAGAATTCCTCAACCTGATAGAACATGGCTTGCACTAGCGGCTTACAATGTAGGTTGGGGGCACGTTAACGACGCGCGTATAATTACCGAGCAGCAAGGCGCAAGCCCTGATAAATGGGCTGATGTAAAAAAACGCTTACCGCTGTTAATTAAAAAGCGCTATTACCGTAAAACTCGCTATGGTTATGCGCGTGGCGATGTAGCGGTTAAATATGTTGATAATATTCGTCGCTATTACGATGCACTTGTTTGGCTAGATGAGAATAATGCTATTGCTGTAGAACCTGAACCAGAACCAATCACAGAGCAGAGCACTGATACCGAGCCAAACTTAAATGAAGAAAGTGACGATAAAAGTAACAAAGATGAAGCGCAAACAGAAAAACAACAGCCTATAATTGAGCCCGAACTACCAAGTGAAAACAATAACTAAGATTTATATAGGTATCAGTTTTTTGAGCAAACCAGTAAGCAAAATTTAAGTAAATTAAATATCTGTTTACTTGTCATCAAATGATCACTAATGTGTATTACTTGTATATTATTATTTTATAAGATATACCCTGCGCCTTTCTCACTCTTGCATTAGGAGAAAACATGCTAAAACGTAGACGCACACAAAAATTAAAACGCAATGTGATTTATTCAACAGCCACACGTCGTCGTGTTATGCTAAGAAAACTGCACAAAAAAATCATCTGGCGCCGCCGAATGTTTGCTATGCAGCAAATGGCTGAAACAGAAATAGAGCCAATCGCTAGTTAACTCTAGCTAGGTTTATTTATTTGTTCATCACGAGCAGCTTTCTTAGCTGCTTTAATTTGCGCTCTTCTACGCTTAAAAAAATTCGAAATAGTATCACCGCATTGCTGTGCCAAAACACCACCGCACACCTCAACTTGATGATTTAACCTCGGCTCTTGTAATAAGTTCATAATTGAACCTGCAGACCCTGTTTTAGCATCGAGGGCACCAAATACTAAACGCTTTATTCTGCTATGCACCAACAGTCCTGCACACATAGAGCAAGGCTCTAACGTTACATATAGTGTGCAATCAATTAAGCGGTAATTATTAAGTACTTTTCCAGCTTCTCGCACTGCAATCATTTCCGCATGGGCTGATGGGTCGTTATCCGTTATTGAGCGGTTGTACCCCACTGAAATTAGCTGGTTATCTTTTACTACAATTGCTCCAACCGGAATTTCATCAAGCAACTCTGCTTGCTTTGCATACAAAAGCGCTTGCTCCATCCAGTAGGAATCATTAAATGGCTGGTTCATTCTTTCTACTTAAATAACTTTTTATGCTGTAATTATACCTAGTTAGCACTCTAAAGTGCGTCATTCATTACTTTATTGCAAAAATAAAACGATATTTACCTGTTTGTAATGGCTCACTAGTGTGGATTTACGCTATAATCTCACGCTTTTTTTATTTAGCTCACAACACGGGTAGCAAATGAAATTTCCTGGACGCCGCAGGCATAAACATTATTTTCCAGTGGAAGCCAAAGATCCACTTACTAATCAACTTAACGCAACAGAGCGATTACAACGTAGTTATATTACGGGTATCGATCAGATCGTTGTTGATATAGAGGCAAAAGTTGATCAAGCTTTCCTTGACGAATTTCAACTACGTAGAGGTATGTCACAAGTTATTGATAGCGACATAACGAACGCCTTATACGATCGTTTAAAATTAAACGATATGGTTGATTTTGAGTTTGCCGGTGGGACCATTGGTAACACTATGCACAACTACTCTGTACTTGCAGATGATCGCTCAGTTTTATTAGGCGTAATGAGCGAAAATATAAAAATAGGTAGCTATGCTTACCGCTTTTTATGTAATACCTCAAGCCGTGTAGATTTAAACTATCTCCAACCAGTAGATGGGCCTATAGGTCGTTGTTTTACATTAATTGATGAAACCGGTGAGCGTACTTTTGCGATAAGTGCGGGCCTAATGAATCACTTACGTCCTGAATCTATCGATAAAAACCTTATTGAAAATTCATCAGCATTAGTGATCAGTGCCTACCTCATGCGTACGCAAGGTAGTGAAACGATGACTGAAGCGACTATGCAAGCGGTAAAATACGCTAATGATGCAGGTGTGCCAGTTGTTCTTACACTCGGAACTAAATTCTTAATTGAACAAGACCCGACCTGGTGGGCAAACTTTGTTGAAAAGCATGTTGATATTCTTGCTATGAACGAAGAAGAAGGGTTAGCTATTACAGGTTTTGAAGACCCTCTTCTAGCTGCCGATAAAGCACTTGATTGGGTAGATTTGGTAATTTGCACCGCTGGCGAAAAAGGCTTATTTATGGCCGGCTACGTAGACGAAAGCTTAAAGCGTGAAACCGAATATCCGTTATTACCAGGCGCCATACCTGATTTTAATCGATACGAATTTTCACGTGCTATGCGTAAAACCGAGTGTGATGAGCCTATCAGAGCATATAGCCATACAGCCCCATTTATGGGTGGACCTGATTCAATCAAAAACACCAATGGTGCAGGCGATTGTGCTTTAGCGGCTTTGCTACATGACTTATCAGCAAATGTTTATCATAAACTTAATGTGGCAAACTCTGCTAAGCATCAGCAACAAGCTATTACTTACTCGTCACTATCGCAAATTAGTAAATATGCTAACCGAGCTAGTTATGAAGTGTTAGTTCAGCACTCTCCTCGTTTATCTCGCGGTTTACCAGAACGCGAAGACTGCTTAGAACAGGTTTATTGGGAACAATAATAACGGTGGGAGCAATCATTGCTCCCTATCAACTTCCTAAAAAATAGAAATATCGAGCTTTTTAGATAGCAGTTCCAACGCTGCAATTCCTGCAACCGAATTACCAAACGAATTAAGTCCCGGAGAATAAACAGCTACCGTAAACTTATTTGGTAACACGGCTAAAATAGTCCCTGACACTCCCGATTTACCTGGCATACCTACTCTGTAACCAAAATCCCCCGCAGCATCGTATAAGCCACTGGTAAATAATAGCGAATTAAGCTGCTTATTTTGACGGCTACTTAAAACACGATCGCCCGATCGATTATCAACACCTTTATTTGCTAAAAAATTATAAGCTTTAGCTAATTCAATACAGTTGAGCTCAATAGAACAAAAGTTAAAGTAAGACCATAAAACATCATCGACTTCATTTTCAAAATTACCAAACGACTTCATTAAATGTGCCATAGCCGCATTACGATGCCTAAATTCATACTCAGAATTAGCGACTTTTTTATCAATCACTATCCCTCTATTACCAGCTAACAACCTAAAGGTCTCGAGCATAGAGTGCATTGGTGCAGATAAGCGGCTGTATAACGCATCACACGTTACAATTGCGCCTGCATTTATAAAAGGGTTACGAGGAATCCCTTTTTCAAACTCAAGCTGTGTAAGCGAATTAAAGGCAGTACCTGAAGGCTCCTTTCCAACTCGATGCCAAAGTTCATCACCATAACGTTGCAGTGCCATAGTAAGTGTCATAACTTTTGAAACAGACTGAATGGTAAAACGTTGAGAGCAATCCCCCGCACATACAGTCTTACCATCAGTTGTATAAATAGCGATAGAAAATTGCTCAGGATCGACCTCTGCAAGGGCCGGTATATAATCAGCTACTGTTCCTTGTGATAATAAAGGGCGTACTTCATGTGCTATTTCATCAAGCACCTTTTGGTAATCAGCTGTAGGCAAACTAGACCTCTATATCATCATTCATAAAAATTGGATTTTAGCACGCGCGAATAGACGCAACTAGTTTTGTTGTTGAATTTAAAGGAGGGATGTTTTTCTTAATTTAAAAAAGCAAAAAACCCGTCACATTACTGTAACGGGTTTCTCTTAATTAAATCCTGGTAATGTCCTACTTTCACATAGCAAATGCTACACTATCATCGGCGCTGTTTCGTTTCACTACTGAGTTCGGCATGGGATCAGGTGGGTCCAAAACGCTATTGTCACCAAGAAAATTCTTTTCAATTTTCTTATTTTAATTATTAAGGTTAAAGTCCTTCGACTGAATTTGAAGCCTGGTAATGTCCTACTTTCACATAGCAAATGCTACACTATCATCGGCGCTGTTTCGTTTCACTACTGAGTTCGGCATGGAGTCAGGTGGGTCCAAAACGCTATTGTCACCAAGCA
>NZ_JACJEF010000016.1:0-98010 GCF_014163935.1 Pseudoalteromonas sp. SR41-7
ATCTTTGATCAATTTAACGAATTAAATTGCACTATAACGTCGTTAAAAATTTTTTATTTAGAACAACTAGATACAAAAATTTTTGCCTAGTTCTAGCGTAATTTTCTTAACGTTAAATAGACCCCGTATATAAGCAGGTTGGTATTATTATCGAGATAGTATTAAACCAATACCGTTACTTCTTAACCTTACCCTTAAGAACATAAATTTCACCATCGAAACTGCCTTGTATCGTCAGTCCTTGGCTTGCCAACTCTTGCAAATATTCAACATGATCATCAGTGATATGCTGGCCTGGGACTAAAAGCGGAATGCCCGGTGGGTATGGAGTAACTAAACCTGCACAAATACGGTTGTTACTTTTGCTAATAGGCACAGATTCGCGGTCGCCATAAAAAGCATCGCTTGGAATACACGCCAAGTCTATGGCTGGTAAATTTTCAGGTAAGCGAGCTCTACGCGTCGATTTCGATAGTTTTACTTTACCGCTGTCTAGCTTTTTCAATGCATTGTACAAACGAATTATTTTTGAGCGTGTGCCGCCAAGCGTCAGTAAAACCAAAATGGTGCTGTGTGTGTATTTTTCTATCTCTAGCCCAATTTCATCCAGTAGATATTTATGAATATCTTTTAATGAGTAAGGTAGCTCACTAATATCAATAAGGATCTTTAATGGGTCGTGGCCCATATTATCACCACTAAAATGCGGGAATATTTCCATAAAGTCTTGCTTAGCTAATACTTTAATTTGCTTAAGCGAGGCCATCTGTTGTTTAAACTCCTCAACATGATTTAGCAGCGCATTGAGCAGCTTATAGCCTTCCATCTCTAATTGCTTTTGGCACACGTCAAGCGATGCAATAAGCTGATATTTAGGCGATGTACTAGCGTAGATACTATAAATCTCTCGAAAGAAATCGGCATCAAAATCGGGGTCGTTAATATGAATATAAGACGCTTGAGAAAACGCCGATACTACTTTATGCGCCGAATGCGTAATGTAGTCAGCCCCTGCATGTATCGCAGAATAATGACGAAAG
Organism: Pseudoalteromonas sp. SR41-7; assembly: GCF_014163935.1. NCBI lineage: Bacteria > Pseudomonadati > Pseudomonadota > Gammaproteobacteria > Alteromonadales > Pseudoalteromonadaceae > Pseudoalteromonas > Pseudoalteromonas sp. SR41-7. The sequence goes on from NZ_JACJEF010000016.1 coordinate 1,041, forward strand.
CTAGGATGAAACAAAGAGTATGCAAACCAAGCTTCATCTATAAATACCTTAATACCATATTGATGAGCATAATCTACGACTTGTTTTAGGTCGCTAAGTAAGCCATCGTAAGTACAACCGGTAAGCACTAGTAATTTAGCATCAGTATTGTTTTCAATTGCTAACTTGATGTCGGCCAACGATGGTGGCGCGAAAATGCCATATTTTGGGTTTAAGATACTCGCCAAATAAATAGGGTAACTGGCTGATTGCAAGATGCCATAGTGTACTGACTTATGGCAATTACGGTCGACAATTACTTTATCTCCCTTGCGCAGCAGTGTCTGCAAGATGATTTTATTTGAGGTGGATGAACCATTTGTAACAAAGTAGGTGTGTTTAACTTCAAACGTCGCCGCGGCTGATTCTTGGGCGCGACCAATAGTATTAGTGCTGTCTGATAATGAACCTAGCGAGTCTACCGAAACCGACAGGTCGCCAACAAATACATTGCGGCCGTAAAACTGATAAAAATCTTTAATGTAAGGTGAGTTTCTAAAGCTAGAACCCCCACTATGACCCGGTGTATGCCAAGAGTCGTTTGCTTCACCAACGTAACGACGATACGCCGTCCAAAATGGCGTTTCAGAGCGGTCGTCAAAATCGTTGATCATATAGCCTAAAATAGCTTCTGGGTCAGAAATCACTTCATCTTTAAAAAAGAATGATTCGATTTCTTCTGATTCGTTAACGATTTCCAGCCCTTTAGTGTCGTCGCCAATAACATAAACCGGTAACTCAAGACGAATTGCCTTTAAATCCTCGATAAAGCGGCTATACATCCGCTCACCCACTTTGTTGTGCATATCCCAGCTTAGAACCACGGCTTGAATATCACCATCTTCCTCTACACATTCCAGCGCGTGTTTAAGCTCGAGGCATTCAATAATATCGATATGAATATCGTCTCGCTCAAAGTTAGGAATGGTCTTTGATAGGTTCGTTGAAAGCCCTTGTAAAGTGGCTGGGTCTTGCTCAATTATCAAGATACGAAGTAGAGGTAGCATAGAGGGTTTCGCAATATAATTTTATAATGCTCACTAGCATAACCAAAGGAGTGTAACTTGTGAAATTAATACTTTGATAATGTTCTAATAATTATTCTATTTCATTGGCTACTACAAATAAGAGGCGCAATGAAATTCATGTGTTTTCTGTTTGCATCGTAAGCATAAAGATTTTGATTATTATCAACGACAATATACCTCCCTTTAAGTTTTATACCACTAAAGTATAAAAATCATACTTATTTGATGGGCAGTTTTGTGCCAGTGTAGGTCGAATAAGCGAAACGCCATCCGACACAGTAAAATACCTTACCAATTATTATCAGCATTTTATGTTGTCGAGTGGCTGGAGAGTGCCAATAGCAGATATTTACTTAATACATTAAAACAGATTAAATTGATGAGAAATGATGGGCATAGGGGTCGTTCGCAATTAATTCCGGTCGAAGTTTAAAACTCTTTGATGCTATTTCAGCATTTTTTATCCTATCTATACGAAAGATTCTAGGTGCATTTCTAAGGTGATCCCAAGCAACAATGTACCAAACAGGCCAAGCGAGCATAAGATAATGAGACTCTATAGTTCTCGAAGAGCATCTCTTGTTTTCCGAAATATAATTAATATTTAAACAACGTTGCTCCAGAAAGGATTCACATATAGTCTGTGATATATCAATGTGATCATCTGATGATTGATACGGTGCAGTGCTCCTAACATGTGTGCTTACAAATATCCGTTTTCGAATTCTGCTTACTCTAGAACGCTGATTTGCAGGAAATGCTTGATATAACTTCTGCTTGATTACTTCCAAATTGTTTGTCATGAAGGGTAAATTTAGTGATTCAACAATTGAGAGCGCCAGTAATAATTCAATCACCTCCTTATGGCTTAACATTAGCCGCTCAATACCCCATCGACCTGCTAAACGAACACCTCCTCCCCGACCTCTATCTGACTCGATTGGGTATCCCTCTTCTTTTAAGCTTGCCAACTCGCGCATCAAGGTTCGTTGACTAACATCTAAGTGTTCTCGTAAATCAGATGTTGTCCAATGTTGTTCAGAACGAAGCATCCCAAGCAAACGACTTCGCCTTGCAACACGATCTTTAAAATTTGTCTTCGCCATAATTTAATGTGCCAGTAAGTGACATATTTATAAATATACTTCAGATCAGTGGCTAGAGTCTAAACTTTTTAGAAGCACTTAACCAATTTCACCCGTATTTTGACAATTGAACTTATACAGAAAGGAACATTACAAGATGAAGCACTATTACAATTCAATGAGCAGATCAGTTACAACTGATTGGATGTTAAAAGAGCTAGACGTACAACATGAACAAATCAATATTAATTTTTCTGAAGATTCACCTGAATTGCGCGATCTGCAAACTATCAATCCAATGGGTAAATTGCCAACACTGGTAGATGGCGAAAGCGTTATTACAGAAACAGCTGCGATATGTGCGTATCTTTCTGATAAATATTTGGATAAGAAGCTCGCCCCTGCTATTGGGTCTAATCAAAGAGCGAAATATTATCGATACCTATTCATTGCTGGAAATACCATTGAGCCGGCATTAACCTTGGCGGCTTCAAACATCGAGCATCCTAATTCAGCAACAGCTGGGTGGGGTGATAAAACGCGAGTAGTAGCGACTATCGAAGCGATGACTCCCCAAAGTGGTTGGGCTTTAGGAGATGAGTTTACAGCAGCAGACATCGTTTTCGGCGGACTGCTAGATTCTGCGGTTACTTTTGGAATGCTTGCCCCATCACCTAAGGTAGCTGCATATATTTCTAGAATCCAACAGAGACCTGCATATAAAGAAACTCATAAGTATTTCGATGAACCGATGTCATAGTCGCGTCTCTGTATAAGTAATTATTATGTTTCGATGGGAGAGGAGAACCTTGGCGCAATGAACTACCCCGCGCCAAGGCTTTTCGCTTAGGTTCAAACTCGCTTCGCGAAGAGGGGTATCTTAATTAGCATGAGGTCAAAAACCTTTACGCCGCAAGCGGCGGGGAATTAAACCCGAAGAGATTAAAGCTTGAAGTATGCGCGTAAGATGTTCGCTATATATTAAAATCAGCCATCGTCATATCTAGAGCTATCTGTTCAAAGATACTTTAAGATTGAGATGGCTCGACTGACCGCTCATCGCTCAAGGCTGCCTGTAGTTACTCTGTTTTATCTTTAAATTCACACAAGTCTTCAACAATACAGCTGCCACACTTGGGTTTACGTGCTACGCAGGTGTAACGTCCGTGAAGAATCAGCCAATGATGCACGTCTACTTTAAATTCTTTTGGTACAACCTTTTCAAGCTTTTGTTCTACTGCGACAACATCTTTACCCATAGCAAGCTTTGTACGGTTAGATACACGAAATATATGTGTATCTACGGCTATTACAGGCCAGCAAAAGGATAATAATAGTAGATACTTATATTGTATTGATTTACACTGTATATAACAACAGAGGTGAATCAAAAACATGAATAAGCATACTACTTTAAAACCATTACTCTATAGTTATATACGCTTTTCTACAATCGAACAGGCTAAGGGGCAGTCTTTAAATCGGCAGCTTAGTTTTGCTAAAGAGGTTGCTAAGGAAAAAGGGCTTGAGCTTGATGACTCATTATCAATGCGTGATATGGGGTTAAGTGCGTTTCATAAAACCAATATTACCCGGGGCGCTTTGGGTATATTTTTAGCGGCGGTAGAGCAGGGTAAGGTACCGGCGGGTTCTATTTTAGTGCTTGAAAGTTTGGACCGCATTTCTCGTGCTGCGCCGCTTGAAAGTCAGGGCATTATTGCACAAATTATTAATGCTGATATTACGGTGATCACGGCGGCTGACCGTAAAGAGTATAATAAAGAAACCATTAAAAAGAATCCGATGGATTTGGTTTATATTATCCTGGTGTTGATACGGGCCAATGAGGAAAGTGAAACTAAATCTCTGCGGGTTCGTTCTGCGTTGACTAAGCAATGTGATGATTGGTTAGCCGGCAAACGTGGTTTTAGGGTTAAGTGTGGTAAGCCGCCTAGCTGGGTAGTGTGGAATGATGATAAAAAGTTATTCGACTTCGATCCGCACAATAAAGCTATTATGCTGCGTAAGCTTGAATTATTTAAAAAAGGGCACGGCGGTATAAAAATAGCTGAGCTTATTAATGCAGAGTTTGGTGCGGGTACTGTTCACCACACTGGGGCTAATGTTTATAAAGAGGTAAAGCGCCGTTCGTTAATTGGTGAGCTGAATGTAAAAGTAGGCGATGCTGATTACGTTCTTGAAGGTTATTACCCGCCATTAATGAGTAAAGTTGAGTTTGATTTTTTAGTCGCAGATTCATCTAAACGAGGTGCTACGAAACACACACAAAAGTTTGTGGGGATTTTATCGGGCGTTGGTGTATTTAAATGTGGTTGTTGTGGTAAATCGGTCGGTTCGCATGTTGTTTATCGTAAAAAGTGTATTGATGAAGTAAAAAGTAGCCATAAGCGCTATGGTTGTGTTGAAGCTAGGCGCAATAATAACTGTACAATGAGTTCTACAGTGCAAATTGAAATGGTTGAAAGTGCTGTTGTTAAGTTTTGCCAGGATAAAGTAAACCTGCAACGTATATTGCTAGGGGGCAGCGACCGCGAATTAATTAATACTGAAGAATCAGCACTGGTTGCGCAGCTTGAAAAAATTAATGACGATATAAACTCACTTACAGAAACGCTTTTAATACTTGAGGGCACGCCACCACAGGCGATAGCTAATAAAATATCAGCCCTTGAAACACAAGCGCGTGACATTCAAACCCAAATAGATACCAGTAAAAACAAGCTTGCTAAAATTGACCACTCTTTTCGTGATGAAGTAACAGACCGCTGGTTATCGCTTACTAAAAACCTTGTAAAACTTTCCAATGACGAACGTTTAGCTATTCGCCAGCTAGTTAAAGATACTTTTAAAAGCATCAGTTTACAGCTAAATACATTTAGCGGCGATAAAGGTGGCCTCAATAATGTTTTTGAGCACCTATTAGGTGCCTCAAATGCTGACTACTTTGAGCTTTTACTGGAATTTCATAATGATAAGAAGCGTTTGTTGCGTCTGCATAAACATACTGGTGAGCTAGTTAGTGGTTATGACTTTTGACGTAATTACGAAGTGGCCTGACGCAAGTTTACCCTTGCAACAGGCCATATTCAATATTATTTAGTTGAAGGGCTTAGTTATTTAGGTTCTTTAAAATAATTAGGATCAATACTTGTAAACCTGGCACAAAAGGTTTTAATAATATGATCTAGCATTGCTTCAAAGACCATTAACTCAACAACCATACCTGACTGAATAATCTTACCTTTATTGGTTATTATCGCTAGCGCATATCCTTTTTGCATTTGCAGTCCATTATTATTAGAAGAAATAATTTGCATAGAAACCTTTAAGTTATTAATAAAAGAATTGGTTAGCTTGAAGGCTTAATTAATCAAACTAACAGTACTATGATAACTATTTTCAAAATTTTTCAAAATTTAGGGATGTTTTGGATATTTTTCTGAATCCCTCCGCTAAATGGGGAGTTAGATTGCATCTTGATTAAAATTCAGAGAAAAACACAAAAAATTTTTTAGATAAATAGAGAATTAAGTAATGTGTTTTGTATATTTATCAGGAAATTATTGAAGTTGGTTTATTAATTGTTCAATACTTATTACTGATAGGTAGGCTCAAGTTACTCTTCACGCTGAATTGTCTAAGCACTTAAAATATAGGTTTACTTTCTGGACTTTTTAATAACCACGACTAAAACTATTGTTAATACGGTCGCAGGTAATAACCAAATATATTCCGCCATATTATTCATCCTCAAGGTTGTACAGTGATATTCCAACATTAATGATTTTTATTATTTTTGCAAATTAAACCAACAAAACGCAATTCTTCACTTTTACCCATTGCATGGCCCTAGTTAATTTCAGGACAATTAACGAGGACAAATCATGAAAAATATTAAATCTCAATTTATTCGCCAATACGTTCGAGCCAGTAGATCTCCGTGGGATGACTGCTCTACAATTTTATTGTTAGCAGATGTAGTTAATGAACAAACATTAGAGTTAAATTTCAATAATTACATCTATTTACATAGAGATAGCGTTGGAAAAATACTTGGCATTAGTATTTCAAATAGTATGTTGGAAAAAAATCCAAGTTTTGAGAATAGGTATTTAGAAGGGCACGACATGACGCTTTTTTTACTTATCTACATAGAGCAAATAACACAGTTTTGTGAGCTGTTCTCTGAAGAGTTCCAGCAAATATTTATGCAAACGCCAACTACATTTTTTGCAGCAACAGAAAGTGATTGGGTCGATATTATCGACAATGCATAACCCCCTAAGCGAACATTTGTTCGCTTTTTTAAAAATATTTTTCGTAAACCGTTTTAAATACCCATGCCTGATTTTATTTACTAATACGTTATCGATTTTGATAACAAAACACACAAGGATAGTGAAAAAATGAAACATACATACGTATCAACATTGGATTTTTTAAATTTATTACACTCATTTAGCCGAGTAATCACCGCTAATGACCACCAGATAAACTTATTAGAATTACGCAGTGATAATGCGAATTTAGATGAGCTGTGGGAGGTTATTGGCCCTGAAATTACAGCGAATAAAACACTAAATGAGTTTGCTATGCGAAAACTTGCTTATGAGCTCATGCACAGCCTAATTAGCCACCCAGTAGAGCGTGTGGAGCTGCCGTGTGACTTCGAGGATGATGTTTATCCCTAGGGTCTAATTGAAAAAATTAACGATTGAAACTGAGGTCATAATGGTTATTTTCAAAATCAAAATAACAGCCTAATCATATCTCCCAAAATATGCCTGAATCATTATTTGCTGATTCGTTGCCCTAACTGCAATAGCGTTTAATAGGGCATTTTACTCAGTTACTGAGTATCAAACCTGGGAGGGGGTCCTGCGCAAATACAGGGTTTCGTTACGATGCCTCAAAAGCGAGGTCATTGTAATCATGTTTGGCAAGGCCATAGGTCAAATGCACAAGGGAGGTAGATTTATGTCTATCTCCCTTTTGCGTATTTCAGTAAGTCAGTTCACTCAGTAGTTTTATTACAAATGATAGTGGCGGGGTAAAAAAATAAAAAATAAAAAATAAAAAAATAATTAATTTATTTTTTAACCGTCAGAAATGAATTAATAAATTTATAAAAGTTGCAAATGTGCCTGTATTTTTATTTTTTCTATTTTAATACTTTTAGAGGGGGTTATCTTATTGAAATTAAATAAAATATTTACTGTTTTGGTGGGCAATTTATATGTTTATTGTGGCATTTTATACGAAATGAGTAGGCAATTTATACGGTTTAGGGGGCCATTTTCACTGTAAATAAATAAAACTTTTTTTACCAAAAAACTTACCGAAATTTCTTTTATTCGTTGAGCCGCGGTTAGCATAACAGCATAAACTAGAAATGAGGTAGAGAAATGAGTAGTAAAAATTCTCCAAGAATTGTTTTCGGCAATAAGCTGTTACATGCGGGTTATTCGCTCGATATTAATGAGCAGCGATTAATAAATCTCGCGCTGTCTAAAGTAAACTCCAAAAAGTCTAACCCAGGAAAAATTCTGATTTATCCAACGGAATATGCCAAGTGTTTCGGCCTGAGTAAGTACAGCGTTTATGAGCAGCTGAGTTCTGCCGCAGAGTCACTCAGAGATAAATCTGTAAGCATTTTAGACGATAGCGGGCAGTCGCTTTCAATTCCTTGGGTGAGTAGCGCTTCATACGAAAAGGTGAAAAATCAAGGGTCTTTCATTACACTTGAGTTTTCAGAAGAAATCGAGCCGTATATTTTTAATATAGAGAAAAATTTCACAAGGTTATTTTTTCATAACACAGTAAAATTAAACAGCCTAGCATCATTTCGGTTGTATGCACTCCTAAACGAGGTGCGAAATTATAAAAATTACAAACGACAGGGCGCGGTAGTTGTGAATTTTCAGTTGCCAGAGATGAAACAAAAATTATTTTTATCTGAATCATATGGAGCATGGCGCGATTTTAAAAACCGCATCCTGTTACCTGCTATTGAAAAAATTAATGCCCACACAGATGTACGCGTAACGTTTAAGCCTAAAAAAATGGGTAACTGTATTACTGCCATTGAATTTTCCTATTTTACTCAATGCTCTAGTGAAAGTGAAGAGTTTGCTAGGCCAAGACTATCTCGTCGCCCTAAAGTCAATAAGGGGTCGCATGCTGAGGGTGTGTGGGCTCGGGGAAACCTCAATCGATTAGGAAATTATGAGCTATCAAACCAAAACGAAAACCCCGCTTTTAGATTGGCAAAAGCAGATATAAGGCGCTGTATAACGTATGCAAAAATCATTGGTGACGATGAAGCTAAGATTTTTTACTCTAAACAATTGAATAAATAAAATAATCATGATGTCTCAATGTTGATACTACTGCATTACGAGTAAAACATTTTTTCAATTTCAGAGCACAATTTAGTTCGGTATATTATTGAGGCACGCAGCAGCTCAGCATCGCTCTCACTGAGAAGTGGTGCTCGTGTCTTCTTGTCAAAACGTTGCGGCATTTCCTCAAATAGTTGTTCGTGGAGTCGTTTAATGTCATCAAAAATTTTGACCGATTGAGAGAATAAAAAAATCTTACTGTAATCGTTTTTTTTTAACGAGGCCAAATATTTTAGTAAAATGACCTGTCGTGCCGTTTTATTTTTAAATGAATGCTCAATTTCAACTGCTGCAACAGAGCCATCTAGGAGTCGCACAGCACCATCCACAGTTCGTGCATCAGATAGGTTATTAATACGTTTAAATTCAGGCTCGGTAATGAATCCACTCCACATTGGGGCGTACGTTTCATCACTGTGATAATTATGTATACCGCGCAACATTACAAATGCGTTTATAAGGTTGTGTGCTACATTATTTTGGTTGAACTGCAGAGCAGGGTTTTTATTACTCCTAAAATACACGTCGATGCCCATTAACTCCTCGGCAAATTTGGCAGCAGTATAGGTAGGCACATAGACGCGACCATCTGGACTGCGGTGTGTTTTTACTACACGCAGTAAACCATCTTTTTCTAGCCTGTTTAGGTGTTCCAACGCGAGGCGATGATTAATGCCGTAGAGCCAACGCACAATGCCTGGTGTAACAATAGAAAACCGAATTGCAATAAGCACCGAGACCTTGGTTCTGTTAACCCCTTTTTGGTGGTTATTTTCGCCTAGATAATACCGCATATTAATATCAAAATAGCGAGGGTAGTGAGTATGAAGCGGGTTTTTCGTTTCTAAATCTTTTGATGGTTGCTGAGTCAATTCAAAAATCCTTTTGGTGAGTTAATTATTAAAATTAACTAGCACCGCAACACAAAAATTATCATCATTTTATAATTATATTGCCGTTTTTCATTCCGAGATGCTCTGGCAGCATGTACGGAATGATTGTCGCGATAATTATCGCAACAAAAGCCGCTTTCAGCGGATGGCCTCGTCGCTTCGCTACTCAACCATAGGTCTAAAACGCCCGTCAGCTCTGGTGTTGCTCCGCAACGAGCTGGCTCAACGCGCTATCGCGCTAGCGTTTTATACCCAGCGCGAATGCACCGAGCTACGCTCTGTACTGACCGCCATACTGCCGCTTCAGACAATGCGATGGGTGCCCCATTATCCGCATTTTTCTTCGCTTTTATTTTCTGACGAAAATTATGGTTCGATATCAATTTGTGCCAAATTTTAATCGAATTTCGCTGATGCGAAACACTATCGCGGTCAGTACAGACCAGCTGTACATTCGCGCTTTCTCCATGTGTCTACGGCTTCGCCTACACCACATTACGCGCTTGTTGGCCTCATTCTGAGGCGCTATTTTGCAGTTTTTCGTGCCGAAAAATGCGATCTAAAAACCTGTCTTGCAGACAAAAGCCGCCTTCAAATTAAACTTATTAATAAACTTTTTAGATAAAGAGGAGAGGGTTTTTACTAAAAAAATTAAGTGAAAATAGAAGAAAAGTGAATGCCTTATTCAAACTGTTTGTTGCTGAGCTGCGCAGTCAAACAAGTTTGTTTTTTATCACGAAATCATTAAATTTGAAAGCATTAATTAATGATTATTAAGGTTTAAAAATGAAAAACGACGCTAATGATATTGCTATTAATCCAACAACAGGACTACCTATCACAAATGCCAGTACTAATATCGTAGATGTTGGTGGCAATGTGGTGGGCCAGCCAGACAGGGTAATGACTGTTTATGAAATTGAAGAGTCGATAGGTGACTCTATAGAACATGATTCTTTTGATGCTTTTGATGACGGTTTTTAATGTCCAAAATTTTAAAGGCTTTTAGCCAATATCGAATAGAAATTACCTATTCGATTATCGCATTTAGTGGCTCAGCTATATTGTGTTTACAGTTCCAATCCACTGAAAACTTCGCTTGGTTTATCGCTCTAAGTTTTTTTTGCACTAGAATGATAACAGGTATCTATAACTACGAATATTATCGAAAAAGTAACACCCCAAGCATGAAGGTCATGCTTAAGCATCTCCTTATTAAATTTGTATAACCCTTGTTTATTTGTCCTAAACGCAAAGCGCTCTGAGTTAATCAGGGTGCTTTTTAGTTTTATATGTATGTAAGTTACTGACCAGCCAGCCTTTAAGCTAGTTAAAATATTTTAATTCGACAAATATCAACGTATAAATTATGAAATATAAGATATCGGGTTTGGGTTTGTGGGTACCATCACTTAAGCTGATTTTGAGTCACAGATTGAGAATAATAACTACAATTTGAAGCAAAGTAGGGCACAAAAATTGATATTTTTTGATTAGAGCTTAACTTTAAATTTAGAGTAAGAGTATTTTCAGTTAGTGCCAGAGTAGGTCGGATAAGCTAAGAGCCATCAGGCGGAGAAAAACACTTTATCAATTATTATTTTATCGAGTGGCTGGAGAGTGCCATAAGCGGACACTCATAACCTTAGTCACTTGTTAAGTGTTCTTTTCTGGGGCGAAGGTAAATATTATATTTTGTACTACTTTCTTGTCTGCTTCACTTAGGTACGAAATATCAAACGGTTCCGAAGATTTAATGGCTTTTAACGCTTCTTTTTCTAGCTCTTTTTGGCCCGTAGAACGCACGATTTTAGAAAACTTTAGATAACCATTATCATCAATATTTATATGCACTTGCACTTTGTGACCGAAACAAGTTTCGCAAACAAATAAATGTGATTCAATTAGGCTCTTATTCTTACTGACCCACTTTGGAACATCAGATTTTTCATTAAAATCTGCAGCCTTTCTAGTTGAAATTTTTTCTCCAGGTAATTCATGCTGAATAGTTGAAGTGCAGCCCACCATGAGCAAAACAAGATAAAGTTTGACTAGATATTTCATAATTTCCTAGAGCATATAGGATGTTTATAGCGAGCGAATCGCACGTTCTTCTACCACAGCGTCGCTCGTTTATCTTAATTACCCACTTGTAACAAACTTCTTAACTATTTGCCAGCACTACCAAAATACAGTAGTTCTGGTTTTTACTTCAGGACAAAAACGAGCGATTCGGTCGTTTTCTTGACTATGCAGGCAATATATATTTTGACGAAATTGAAAAGTAACTGCTAACGACCGCTTATCGCTCTAAGCGGACTAGAAAAATTTCACAAAATTTATTAATTAAATTTATAAATTCTTAAACACTAGGATGATTAAAAATTTATTGCCAAAAGAATTCTGGAATCAAATTTAGATTAGATCTATTTAATAAAATTAGAGGGCTAGTGCTTTTTTAAATCATGCAATTGATAAAAAACTTTAGTCTCGTTGTAACTTCAAGATACCTTAGAGAAGCCAGAGCAAATTGATGGCATTTTAAGTTCAGGCAGAACCAGACTCAACTACTGAATCTGGTTCGTGCTATAAATAAGCTCGTCATCATATTTTTAAATTAAAGCTGTTATTTACCTAACAAACATCCAAATACCGGCAGCTATCATAAATAAGTTTTCTGTTAGAGAGATAAACCCTAGTGGTACGTTACTGTCACCGCCTACACACGCACATTTTAACTCTCGTTTATCTATATAGACTGCTTTTATCACTGAAACAGCACCAACCCCACCTATGAATAATGAAATAGGGGCAATAATATAGGCTGGTAACCCGGCTATCATTCCAATGCCAACAAATGCTTCTAAAAATGGGTAAACATAAGCGTACCTGACTACTTTCATAGCGACTAAGTCATAGGTTATAAATGAATTAGTAAAGCTAAATAAGTCTTGAAGCTTTTGTATTGCTAACACTGCCATTGTTAGGGCTACAAACAGTTCAGCGGTTTGCATTGATAATAAGCTATTATCCGATGCAAAACTAAATGCCACACTAAGCAAAAAACTAACCGAAAAAATCGCAATCACGGGCGTGTAAGTTGTACCTTCTTGGGCTGCTTGTGGCTTATTAAAGTAATCACGTAAATCGTCGTAGCCACCTATACGTTTATTATCAATAAATGCTTGAGGTGTAGTTTCTACACTGTGTTGTTTTTTAAATTCATCTGTTTGCTCTCGAGAAGTTAAAAGCTGATCATCAACTGTATATCCCTCTCGCTCTAGTAGGTCTTTTGATTTTAAACCAAACGGACAAATATGCTCATCTGTTGCCATTCTAAAAAGTTGGGCTGATTTACTCATGCTTTACTCCTTATGTTATGCGGTTTATTTATTTATTTGAATTGAAATCTGGAACAGCTCTTAATTGTGCTTGAGCATTGGTTTGTGCAATGCCGTTTTGCTCTATATCTTTTAGGAGCCATTGCATTTCTTTTATTTCTCGCTCTTGGGCTTCAATTATATTTGTAGCAAGCTTTTGAACGCGTTTATCTTTGATTTTTGCCCTGTCACTGGTGAGTATGGCAATTGAATGATGTGGGATCATCGCCGACATCCATGAGCTATCATCAACAGTCACTTGTGAGCGAACTAAAAATAAACTTCCTGCAAATACGGCAACACTAGCAATGAGTACTGTTATATTTTTCTTTTTATCTTTATACATATTGAGCATGAAAAGTAGCATTATCACTGCCATCGTGGCTCCCATATAAAGCGCCATATAAGTACGAGTTTCACTAAAATAAACATGACTAAGTTGGTAGGTGTTCAAATACATCAATACAAACATGGTTATTGTGGATGTTGCTATCATTAAAAAAAATTTTGAATAGTGTGACATTGTATTGCTCCTTAAAAGTTTTGTATTTTGTTTTTACATGTGAGTAATTTTTACACTATCAAGCTCACAAATCAGTGTTTCCTGTTGTGTAAAATGGGTATTTAATAATTAACTCAAGAATTATGCCGTTAGGCTAAAATTGCTCGCTGGATTTACTTATGTATCTGTAGGTTTCTTCATTTGAGTTGTCAGTGAGTAGTTCAATATTATATTTGTGAAATATACCCTCCATTTCCATTCCGGGAGTGCCAATAGGCATGGCTGGTACACTTAAGCCTGTAATGTGCGGAGCGTGTTGCCCAGATAAAAACTGTTTTATATGTTTAACGGGAACATGACCTTCAAATACAAATCCATCGGCTGACACGGCTGTATGGCATGAGCGCATATTAGGTTTTATTTGATACTGAGATTTAATCGACCCCATGTCATTAACGTTAATTGCTTTTGTTTGAATATTGTTTTCACTCAAATGAGCAATCCACTTATTACAACATCCACAATTTTTACTTTTATAAACGGTAAGCTCAATTTCAGGTTTTTCTGAATTTTCATAGATTATTGATGTTTTATGCTGTTTTTCGATACTCATTGCCGAAAATGACATAGTTAATGATAAAAAAAACGCTGAGGTAATGTAGATTACTCGCATTGTTAACTCCTTAATTAGACCAGTGAATATGAGTGATTTTCCAACCTTTATCGGTGTTTTTTAATGTGATTGATTCCATTCCCGTAGACTTAATATCTTTCCCTTTATACTTTCCTTGAGTTTTACTTCTTGAAATTGAGTAAGCTATGTCTCCATTTGTGTGAACTTGATGCTCTAGCAGTTCACTATCAACTGCACTTAAGAATTTCATATCCGCTATCATATGATGGTTCGCGTATACATCTGCAGAACGCTCAACAATTCCGCCTTCAAAAATGACGACATCGTCGGCCAGTAATTTACGGGCACCTTTGGCATCGCCTTGTTTTAGGGATGCATGAAATAAGCTAACTGCCTTTGCAGCTTCGCTATCAACATTAACAAAGACCCAGCCTTTTTTTGTGTGCTCTTCATGGGTGTGTGCGTTCACAGCAAAAGAACTAACAGCGCTAAAAATTAGTAGCAATAAAATTTTTAAATTAGAGGATTTAATTAACATACATTTTCCTTTTTTATTAATCGTTAAATAGGCGGACCAACAAGTGTTGTAAATACACTTGTTGTAATAAGTACAAATAGGGCAATTAATATTTCAACAGTGATCGAGCGTTTTAATATACTTATATGGTGTTGTTGAGTGATTTGCGGGACTAAAAAAAGCTTATGCCATGCACCTAGTAACAGCATCGCGCTGACGAGTAACAGCTTTAATAAAATTAGTTGCCCATAATTTGATGTAAACAATGCAGAAAATGACTCTAGGTACTGCAGGAGCAGAGTTAAGCCCGAAATAAGTAGTACAAATACAATAACAATAGCGAGTTGACCAAAGTAATGCATTAACCGCTTTACTTCACTGGTAGGTAGTAAAGTGCAGCTTTTGTAAAGCGGCCACAATGACCCTAACCAGCTCGCAATGGCAATAAGGTGAAAGGTTAAAATACTTTTCACTAACCCATTTTCATTTGCACTGTGCCCAGTAAAAGTGAAGCTATAAGCGATAAACCCAAGCATGATTAGTATAACGGCAACGTTTTTATAACCTGCTACGTTATCATCTGATTCCACACTCCACATACATGCGCTAATTAGAGCAATAATAAGCGCTGGTATTCTAAACGTTGCTTGGTCACCTATGACTGATTGCCAAACAATTTCAAGCATAAAGGGGTCAAACATTCCCATAAAGCCTGATTCAGCCATTGCTCCAGCTTCTATTGGTACTTGTAAAAGTGCAGCAATACTACCTGTAACTACACACGTAATTTGCCAACGTTTTAAGAACTGATAAAAGCTAATTAAGTGATGCCCTGCAACATTGCTGTTGCCACACATAAAGCGCATTAATAAAGTGCCCGCAAGCCCTGAAATTGCGATATAGCTTGCTAGTTTTAATAATAGTAAGAGTACTGACCATTCACTTAATTGCATTATGTTGCTACTTAATGATTATGTTTGCTGTGGGTATTAGATTGTACTTGCATCATCTTATGCGATTCACTTTTGTGTACCATAAATCTAAACGTGTCGGTCATTTTATGTCCATCACCACCCAGTGCTGTCCATTTAACCGTGTAAGTGCCTTGGACTAAGCTCGGCAATGACCAACTAAAGTCTGTGCTTGGGGTAGAGCTTGGTTTGAAATCAAAGTTTATTGATTTATTTTTTTCATCTTTGATGATGACTTTTGCTAGCCTTACTTCACCACCAAAAGTTAACGAAAGTTGCTCTGGGCTTTTCATTAACATGGCTTCTTGCGCAGGTGTTGATTGCTTGAGTGATATATGCGCTGATGCGGAAAATGTAAGTACTAAACCTAAAATAGCTACTGCAGAATTAAAAAACTTCATAATTACCTCTTATTTAAAATGATTAAAACCAAAATTTAATACCCGTAACAAATGCGGTGTTGTTGCTACTTTGTCCACTTGATGTGGCATAGTCGGCGGTATTGCCAAATTTATTGCTCCATTCAACGCCAATATAGGGCGCAAACTGGCGTGTAAATTCATAACGAACCCTAAAGCCAATCGCGCTGCTTGATAGGCCACTTCCAAGTTCGTTTTGTTTATCGTTTTTGCCATAAAGTGTAATTTCGGCTCGCGGTTGTATAATTAGCTTTTGCGTGAGTAATAGTTCGTACTCTGCCTCTAACGTAAATGCGGTATTGCCTCGCTCACCTACGTATGCTGTCATATCAAGTTCAAACCAATAAGGGGCTAAACCTTGTAAGCCAAAAGCCAACCATTGCCGATTTTCACCTTCTTTATTGTAATCAAGACGAACACCTGCTTGAGTATCCCAATATGCTGATACGGCGTGACCCCATAAAATATCGGTTTGGTTTTCTTCAATACTTCCTTCGCTGAAATCACCCTCGGTTTTAATTACCAATCGATCAAAGGTAGTGCCGTACCATGCTTGTAAGTCAAATACACCTGCGTTTGCTTGCTCGTTATATTCAAGACGATCGCCTAGTAATGCGTAAAATGGATGCTCATCAGCGAGTGTTAATCGCTCATTGCCCTCAAGCGCATATGGGCCTTCTGTTAAAGTTGTTCCCGCAGAGTAAGCATGGGGGTCTCTTGCATCTTTAGGTGCACTTCCTCCTTGTGGTTGCATCTTAGCGCTATTCATTTGTGCCATTTCACTTTGCGCTAATAAAGGGAAACTAATTAATGAAGCCCCTGTTAACATTAATAAACCTAATGATTTAGATAGTTTTAATTGTTTCATGATACGACTACCTCTCTAAACATACCGGCATCCATATGGAATAATAAATGGCAATGCCAAGCCCAGCGACCTACATCGTGAGGGGTGGTTAAAAAGCTGATTCTTTGTGCGGGTTGAACAGGTATCGTATGACGTCGCACTTGCACATCACCTTGCTCGTTTTCTAAATCACTCCACATACCATGCAAATGCATAGGGTGCGTCATCATGGTATCGTTTTGTAAAATAACTCTTAAACGTTGGTTATGCTTCATATGCACTGGCGTGCTTTTACCAAATTCTAAGCCATCAAATGACCAGCTATAACGCTCCATGTTTCCGGTTAAATGCAGCTCAATTTCAGCTTCTGGCTCTTGCTGGTTAGTGATCCCTTCAAGTGAGTGTAAATCTGCAAGTGTTAAAACACGACGACCATTTTTACGTAAACCAATACCAGGATCATCAAGATTTGTTCTAGGCATATCAACGCGCATATCAACTGAAGCTCCATACTCCGTTTTTGCATGACGCACTTTAGAGCTGGCAACCGCTAATGGGTTTTCAGACATACCATGTTTGCTATGATCCATCGCCATTGCACCGTGGCCCATAGCGCTATGATCCATTTCTTTAGAGTTCATACCTGACATGCCTGCCATACCAGCCATTGCAGAGTGCTCACCGCCGTGGGTCATATTGCCCATCATATCGGTCATCGTTAACCATTCAACAGGGTCAAGTGCAGGTACTGGCGCATCAATATTAGGCGAGCTTGATAAAGTTCCTTTTGCGTAACCAGAGCGATCCATACTTTGAGCAAAAATCGTATAGGCATCATTTTTAGGCTCAACAATTACGTCGTAGGTTTCACCAGGGCCGAATCTAAATTCATCAACTGTCACTGGTTCAACGTTTTGCCCATCTGCTTGTACAACCGTTAGTTTTAACTCGGGGATACGCACGTCAAAAAAGCTATTACTAGAGCCATTAATAAACCTTAACCTAAGCTTTTCACCGACTTTAAATAATCCACGCCAGTTTGCCATTGGAGTACTACCGT
The DNA here is from genome assembly GCF_014163935.1 of Pseudoalteromonas sp. SR41-7. Taxonomy (NCBI): domain Bacteria; kingdom Pseudomonadati; phylum Pseudomonadota; class Gammaproteobacteria; order Alteromonadales; family Pseudoalteromonadaceae; genus Pseudoalteromonas; species Pseudoalteromonas sp. SR41-7. Next base: position 18,838 of record NZ_JACJEF010000016.1, read on the forward strand.
TCATTAAAAAAGTCATTGCTGATGCAGATAAATCAGCTAAATCTGTAGGATTCATTCGCATCTGATTCCACATTTTTCGGCGCTGTAGAGCATTTGAAATACTGCTGCTTGAAACGTCATCGAAAAACTCTGGGACAGTGGGTTGATTGAAATTAAATACATCACTCTGTACTTTTAATTTACGGAACAGCGCCATTGGGTCATCATCAGTCCAATCAGATAATTGAATAACATGCTCGTTATCTGCACTAATAATATCGTTTTCTCGCGGTTCAATAATTAATGCACCGTACATGCCTGTCATTTCTTGAAAGCCACTATGTGAGTGATACCAATATGTACCGCTTTGTTGCAGTTTAAATTTATAAACAAAGGTTTCGCCCGGCATAATGCCTTTAAAGCTGATACCTGGTACGCCATCCATTTGATACGGTAAAATAATGCCATGCCAATGAATTGAACTCGGTACTGATAACTTATTTGTTACTCTAATAGTAACGTCATCGCCTTCTTTGAGGCGCAAGGTAGGAGCGGGTATAGATCCATTGATAGTTGTCGCCATACGTACTACGCCAGTAAAGTTAACCGGCGATTCATCTATAACCAGATCAATTACTTCGCCGCTAAGTTCGGGCACAGTGCCTGTTATTGTTCCTGCTACTAAAGATGATGCAGCATGTAATACACTCGGAAAAGCAGCAAGTACACCTCCTGCAATTAAGCCTTGAACAAATCGTCTTCGTGGTGTGCTAACCTGTTGTGATGACTTTTTAAACCCCATTTCCTTACTCCTTCATAGCAGAATATGTATTGAGTATAGAAAATAGACCTGTCTTCAACATGACGCGAACATTACAAAGTTGTAATCTTGGTGTCATGTTGCTGTAGTGACAGATACTGCATAATATTTGCAGAGGTAGTTGTTAGGACTTTAATGAAGGAATTGTATGCGCTTATTAGTTGTTGAAGATGAAGCAAAAACGGGAGATTATTTAAAACAGGGACTAAGTGAAGCTGGTTTTCAGGTTTCTTTGGCGCGCAATGGTCTTGACGGTCATCACCTAGCAATGACCGAATTATTTGATGTAATAATACTTGATGTCATGTTACCTGACGTATCCGGTTGGAAAATTTTACAGTCGCTACGTGAAGCAGATAACAAAACCCCAGTACTATTTTTATCTGCTCGCGATAGCATAGACGATAGAGTAAAGGGGCTCGAACTTGGTGCTGATGACTATTTAATAAAGCCTTTTGCTTTTGCTGAAGTTTTAGCAAGAGTACGCACTCTTATTCGCCGTGGTGCAGTACAAACAGTTGACGATATACTGATCGTTGCTGATTTAGAAATGGATATTCCAAAGCGAAAAATACAACGTGCAGGCAAGCGTATTTTATTGAGTAATAAAGAGTTTAGCTTACTTGAACTATTGTTACGGCGCGAAGGTGAAGTACTGCCACGTTCGTTAATTGCTTCTCAAGTATGGGATATGAATTTTGATAGCGACACCAATGTGATTGATGTTGCCATTCGTAGGCTAAGAGCAAAAGTTGATGATGACTTTACTATTAAATTAATTCATACAGTTCGCGGTATGGGCTATAAATTAGAGGTTGAAACTGATGGCTATTAAGTCACGGCCTTTATCACTTACGATGCGTGTTGTGTTGTTTGTGGCTGTAACCGTTATTGCGTGCTTAACTTTAGTTGCCACCTTAATAAATAGTTCGATAAAACATCATTTTTTCCAGCAAGATAGTAGTGAACTGCATGTTATTAATCAATCTATTGAATTAGTTTTAAGACAACACTATAAATCAAACCTGAAATTTAAAAATGAATTATCTAACGCTGTAGCGGGTCATCACGGTGTTTACTATCAGGTAAATACCGCAAAAGGAGATCTCATTTTTCAAAGCTCTGAACGAGATTTTAGTGATTTTGTAATGAGTGCTAAGGCTTCAACTGGCTTTAACCGTAACAACATTACCTCATGGCAAAATGATACCCACACCTACCGAGCTCTGGTGAGTAATTTAAGTACTGAGCAACAGCAATACAAAATTACTACAGCGATAGACATGAGCTTTCATTTACACTTTCTCAATCAATTTCAACAAAGCCTTTGGGCCATTATGTTTGGCTCAGCGGTACTCATTTCATTGGTGGCTTGGTTTGCTGTACATCAAGGATTAAACCCTTTACGAGGTTTAAGTCAGAAAATACACGATATCCAAACTAATAAAATGGATGTAAGGCTCGATGAAAATAAAGTGCCTATTGAGCTTGTTAATATGGTGCAGTCGTTTAACTCAATGCTCGACAGGCTCCAGGGTGAATTTATTCGCTTATCAAATTTTTCTAGTGATATTGCTCATGAACTACGAACTCCACTAACGAATATAATTACTCAAACACAGGTTGGATTATCTAAAAAAAGGCAGTTGGAAGAGTATCAAGAATTATTATTTTCTAACTTAGAAGAACTCGAGCGATTAACGAAAATGGTTAGTGATATGCTTTGGCTCGCCAAAACTCAAAACGGGCTAATTAAACCAGTTCAAAACACTCTAAAAAGCCATGATGAAATTGAAGTGTTATTTGAGTATTTTGACGCTTTGGCTGAAGACTCATTGATTGCATTTAATAAAAAAGGTCAAAACCTTTGTTTTTATTGTGACAAATTACACTTTCGTCAATTATTATCAAACTTACTATCCAATGCAATTAGGTACGCTCCAAAAGGCTCATCAATCACTGTAAACAGTGAAATGACCACCGCTGAAAAAATATGCATTTCAGTGATTAATACAGGGGAGAGAATACCTTCTGAGCATTTACCTTATTTATTTGACCGCTTTTATCGACCTGATAAGTCGCGGCAACGACACAGTGACGGAGCAGGTTTAGGGCTTGCAATAGTTAAAGCTCTAGCGCAAGCAAACGGTGGAGATATAGAGGTCAGTTCAAATAATCAAACTACCAGCTTTAAAGTTTATTTAAATTTAGTTAAAAGCTAATTATTAAAACCAATAACTCAATGTTTGCTTGTAGCTCTTTGGCGAAGTTCAGCTAAGTGCCAGTTGCAGACGTTCGATAATGAGATTCATGAGCCAAAATTTGCTCTTATTCTCTCTTAGGGATTTTCTAATTAATTAGCTTTCACGCGTTGTTTACGGCATCTGCAACTTTTTCTGCAATTTCATATACCGTATTAGTTGCTGAATTAAGAGCAAACTTATCCACAAGCGTAGGACTCAACTTCATAATCTCATCTTTACTAATATTATGCCAAATAGGAAGAATGACTTTTTCACCCTCCATCTCTTTTGCGACTAATCCATTTAGTTCATATTGTGTCCAGTTTTTTTCGAAAAAACTTTTAGATAAAATAATTAAACCAAACCTAGATTGAGAAAGGCCTTTATCAATGGACTTCCTTAAACTATCACCAATTCTTAGTGCGTATTCATCATACCAAACTGAAACTCCCTGTTTTATGAGCTCATCTGCTAATGATTTCACAAAATCAGCTTTATCTTCAGAGGCGTGTGAAATAAATAAGTCGCTTGCTTTACCATCTTGCTTAGTTAAATCCTTAGCAAAACTGATCGGCATATTTTTTAATTGAGACAATATGTTTCCCTGAATTTTTAATTCTTCATTTAATGATTGATTAAGTGCAATATTCTTTCTTTTTTGAACTTTACCACCAAATTTTTCTTTATTTCGCTCAGCTAACTTTCTGGTTTTTTGAGCTATTTTTGACTTAACTTGTCGTCTAGCTTTAATAACAGACTTTTCTTTACTTTTTAAGGCCTTCCTTAATTTATGTATATCGTCATAAGGATCTGCATTTTTTAATTTTTTTACTGCCCACTCGAACTCTATCTCTCTAGTAATTACATTTTGTTCAAGTTTTCGTATTTCTGCATCTAGAAAGTTAACACCTTTATATTTGGGATGTTTCAAATTTATTCCTTAAATGCTTAACATTTCTTAGTGTTCGAAGGGCACATCTGAGCGGATGTAAAGCTCGCCTTTATAATCTATATAGTTTTAACAAATAACTTTAGATATTACTATCACAGTTTTCCATTGTATTTAACCAACCTCAATGGCCGGTAATCGCTCTTTTGAGGCATTCGCCTCAACACGTTTTGGGGCAGAAACGAGTTACGCTTTAATGCCCGCTCATGGCACTTAGGCGAACTTCGGCAAAGAGCGATAAGCAGACATTGAGATTGGCTAAATATCGTTGTTAATAGATTGGTTAAACTGCTCTTTGCGCATATATTCATGAAAATAAGCGACGCGCGCATATTGCTCTATTTATCTTTTCTTTAAAGTTTTAGAAAACTTAATGATAGTAATACCTTAGGTTATTTGCTAAAACTATATAAAGTAGTGAATGGGCTTTGTATCGGCAGAAATACGCATGATGAGCGCACTATTAAATTGTTATATTAACCCTGTATTTAGGGGGGAATCATCATCTAGAGACAAAAGGAAGTGTATGAGGAATCAAATTCAAAATGAGAACTTTGTAATTACTGCGTTTGATGAATATATTAAGTCAAATTACTTTAGTGGGGTGGTTAGCCCTGGTGAGTTTTATGAGTTTTGTAGAAATACGGAACGTGCAGAAATCAATGAAAGTTTAATTAATCGTTTACCAATTTCTATAAAAACGACCGCTAAAGAACTAAACTTGAAGTTTAATGAATGTAAACCCAAAAGCGGTACTAAAGATAACCGTTCGAACTTGCTCCAAAAAGCTTTCAAAATAATTGATTCAAATCAGTTAAAAATTGGAAGTAGCTTAGCAAAATTTTTTCCGAATGATGGAGACAATAAAAAATTACTTAGGTATGTTGATCTTCTCTCAGTTTATAAATTGCATGAAAAAAAGATAACTCCATCTGATATTCCTAATTGGCCAAGAAATAAAGGTAAAGAAATATTAGAAGAGTTCTCTAATTGCGATATTGATAGTTTTCAAGACTATTTAGCTAAACTTAAAAAACCTAGTGGATTACTCAACCTAAAGACTACGAAGAGTACTAAAAAAGGAGTTGTTTATGCAAAAGAAACTAAATACTCTGCAAATAGATCTGGATATATCGTTGTTAAATTAGGACTGACTGAAAAAAAAGATCCAACTCGTGCCATCACAGCCGAGGATATCAAGTTAGGTCATGAGTGCCGTGTTTTTGGTACAAATGATATCCAAAGCGCAGAGAATAAAGCTTTGTCACAAATGCAATCAGATCCGCTATGTATTCCTTTTAATTTACCAAATCGTTCTCCACGCTCACGGAATCAAGAGTATTATGAAATACCTTTATCCCACTTCAATTGTTTTGCCAATTATGTAAAAGATGCTGCTACATATTATATGAAATGAATTTCACACACATAATTTCAATGACGCTTTTATAAACATCACATCCCTAAAAGATAGGGATGATAAATATTTTTAATCAAATTCGAGTATGGAATCAAAATAAATGGATCGCATTACTAAAAAATTATTACAAGACTTTCTACGAGGACAGGAATTAAAAGAGACTAATGAACCTGATGACTTTGAAATTTTTTGTAATTATGTTGCACTATCGAATGAATATAATAAAACATTTGATAGTAAAACCATTACCGTCGGCGCAGGTGCAGATACAGGAATTGATGGATTAGCAATTATTGTTAACGGCCACCTTGTAGAAGATACTGATGAAATTGACGATCTATTATCCAGCAACGGCTATTTAGACGTAACCTACTTATTTGTTCAAGCTAAAACATCAAGCAAATTTGATACTAAAGAAATGCATGCTTTTTATTTCGGGGTAAATGATTTTTTCTCTGAAAACCCTAAGTTACCTAGAAATATAGATATAATTAAAGCTGCTGAAATTTCAGATTATTTACTTGATTATGCATCTGACTTTAAAGAAAACCCTAAATGTAGGACTTACTATGTAACTACAGGGGTTGTTAACGAAGACGCTAATATTTCTGCTGTTGTTGATTCAGCTAAAGAAGATTTAAGAAGTTATAATTTGTTTGAATCTATTGAGCTTAATGTCTTAGGCGCTAATGAATTAGGTAAGCTTTATCGAAAAACAAAGGACCCTGTTAGCTCAAGGTTCTCTTTTCCTAATAAAGTAACATTGCCGGAAGTAGACGGTATTGATGAATCATTCTATGGGGTAATTCCTTTTGCTGAATTTGAAAAAATATTAGTTGATGAAAATGGTAATATTCGCAGTGTTTTTGATGATAATGTTCGAGATTTTCAAGGCGCTAATAATATTGTTAACACTAATATTCAAGAAACAATTCAAGGTGATTCACCAAACCTATTCAGTGTATTAAATAACGGAATAACAATAGTTGCGGATTCAATAAAATCATCAGGTAATACAATCACAATTATTGACTATCAAATTGTAAATGGCTGCCAAACTAGTAATGTTTTATATGAAAATAGAAGTAATCCATCAGTTGGTGAAATATTCATACCGCTCAGGCTTATAGGTACTAAAAATGAGGATATAAAATCCAAAATTACAGTATCAACAAACAATCAAACAGCCATTAAGAAAGAGCAATTATCTGCAATGTCAGATTTTCAAAAAAACTTGCAACATTATTACTCTGCAATTGATGGAGATGGAAAGTTATACTATGAAAGACGGGCTAAGGAATTTAACTCTGATCGAAATGTGATTAAAAGAAAAGTAATTACAATACCAATACAGCTTAAGTCATTCTCTTCAATGTTTAATAAAAACCCTCATATGGTCACAACATACTTTGGTAACTTAGTAAAAAGTATGGGTAAATCTGGTAGTGGTATTTTCGAAGAAGATCATCAGTTTGCACCATATTATCTAGCAGGTCTTGCATATTACCGATTAGATTCCTTATTCAATTCAGGAGAAATAGATAAAAAATATCGAAAGGTTAAATTTTATTTAACCATGTTAGTACCAATGTTGGCTTCTAGTGATAATTTCCCCCCTTTAAATAGTCAGAAAAAAGTTGAGAAATATTGTAATCCTATTATTGATAAATTAAATAATTATGATGATTATAAAAACTTATTTACAGCGGCTGTTTCAATTATTGAGAGATCTGGTGCTCCTATTGAAGATAAACAAGCTTTGAAGTCCAAAGCAATGACTGAGCAAATTTTAAATGCGTATGCAGGCGAGAAAATATAATAAGGCATTTAAACAAAGATAAAACTGTGGGTTATTTTTAGCTTTGCTACATATCTGAACCTGCAGTTTTAGTCCGCTTAGTGCTGCGTTATGTTTCAAGGAGAGAGCATTGAATTTAAGTGATGAATCTAGGTAGTATCTAATTCAAATGGGCATAGAACCTGATTTGTATCAGGCCGACTTGTCATCACGCTTCCATGATGGTGTTAATTTAATAGATACATTGATAGTCAGCTTTGGGGGAAAGCATCAAGTAGTTTTGAAGCTGAAGATTTTAATTCGCACTTCAGACAACACGGGACCTCAGATGACAGTGAAATATATAACCACGCCTATGTCATCTTTAATTACATCAGGATGTTCAAAGATGGCGGCCGTTTCGGGCTTTTCAAGGGCAGGCAAGCTGAATGGCAAGGCCCGATTGTAACGCTCCGTCCAGAGGATGTTTCAGAGTCAGACGTAGAGGTATTGACTGAAGGTATGTCAATTTACCGCGGTATGTCTGAAGCTGAACTCAATAGTGGTCAGTTTGGACAATCTTGGACAACTAATCTTGATGTAGCCAAAAGGTTTGCCCAAGAAACCTACAGTGACATGCTGCAAGGTATCGTGGTTAGAACTTGTTTGGACAAAAAAAATGCGATATATCACTCTAAGGCTGACTTTGAATTAGAGGTGATATTGGCACCGCAGACTGTAGTGTCTGCGGATAGAATTGAAACATAACAAGTACATTAGCTCCCTTTAGTCGCGCGGTTTATGTAGGTATTACCAATGACTGCTTATGGCACTGAGCCGAACTTCGGCAAAGAGCGAAAAGCAGACATTGACCGTTAATCGTTTCAACGACGGCAATTAGCCATACGTTGCATGTTTGCTCCCTTACTGGTTTTACGATATCCAAAACCGACATAACGACCATTAAGCAAATACCAAAGTAAAATAGGTATGTGCTTCAATCATATAGCCAAAGAGGATAAAGCGTTAATAGCACTGCTACAGGCCCTAGAATGCTGAAGACAGCTCTGGTATGGTTTTTATTTTTGTGCCAGTTGTATAAGTTTACCAATAGTTCCAAAGATGCAAAAATAGGTAAAAGCGTATTTACAGCTATTCCTTCGAAGTGAGAGAAGAAGCCTAGTCCTAATGCCGATGCAAGTGACCTTAATGCAGGGAAGCAGGCCGTGCCGCTAGCCAAACGCCACTAGAGCCTACTCTGTCTAATATTTTATTTATCATTTGAAAGTCTATTGGTTGATATTACCATCATTCTAAACTCCGTATATAAGTACGGAGTCAATCATTTTAATGAATCAATTATGGGGCAATGTGTTGGATCTTCGTTTTGCATACAGGTATTTGTCATATCCACAATTACTTTCTCTAAACGTTGAAGGTCATTAATTTTGTCTCGAATGATTGCTAACTTTTGTCGGCTTAATAGCTCAACTTGAGTGCAGTTGCTGTCCATAGACATTAGCGATTTTATTTCTCTTAACGTAAAGCCGAGCGCTTTGGCTTTTGTGATAAACCTAAGTTGTCCTGCTATTGTTTCGTCATATTGTCTATAACCAGATATTGGTTTTTCAGGTTGTGTAATCAGCCCTTCTCGTTCATAAAAACGAATGGTTTCTACATTTAAATTTAATGATTGTGCTAATTTGCCAATGGTTTACATTATTGCCTTTGTGAATACTACTAATCTAAAGTTATATTTAGTTTAGCTATCCAATGATTTGATGATGCCGCACGCTTCAATTGTATTGTCTGAACCACAAGCACTTGCCATCTGTTGTAATTCAGCTTTAAGCGCCCTTAATTCTTTCATACGTTTATTCACTAGTGCAAGTTGCTGATCAATTAATGCATTAACGCTAGAGCAGCTTTCTTCTGGCTTATTTTTTAATTCGATAAGACGTTTAATATCATTGAGTGATATATCTAGGCTGCGACAATGCTTTACGAATTCCAATTGTTTAAGTGCTTTACTATCATACAGCCTGAAATTACCTTCTGAACGGTTTGGATTTAACAGTAATCCTTCTCTTTCATAATATCTAATCGTTTGTATTGAACAGCCCGATTTTTTTGACAATTCGCCTATTTTCATCAATTTCCCCCAGACATTTGACTCTATAGTTACTATAGGATCTATAGTATAGGTATGCAACGAAAGGGATATATAAAAATGACTGAGAAATATTTAAACAATACGAATATCGTTAATTTTGAACACAAAGATATCCAATCCCTGATCGATCAACGAGGGTGGAAAAATTTGGATAATTTCAACAAAATTGGTGCCGCTTATCAGTTTGTAAAAGATGAAATAATGTTTGGCTATAACAAGAGTGATGATATTTCAGCAAGCGATGTGCTAGCAGATGGTTATGGACAATGTAATACTAAGGGTAATCTGTTAATGGCACTATTGCGTGGACTAGGTATCCAGTGTCGTTTCCAAGGTTTTACCATTGATCAGCAACTATAAAAAGGTGCTATCCTAAGCTTGTATTTTGGTTAGCACCTAAATACATCATTCATAGTTGGGTAGAAGTTTACTTTGAAGGGCGTTGGATAAACTTAGAGGGCTTTATATTGGATGAGCAATACTTAAGCTCACTACAGCAGAAATTTAGCCAAGCAAAAGATGAGTTTTGTGGTTATGGTGTTGCAACAAAGTGCTTATCTTCACCCGGTACGGATTGGCGTGGAGAGGATACCTATATTCAAAAAGAAGGTATTCATGACGACTTTGGGCTTTATGATTCACCAGATAAGTTCTATCTCGAAAAAGGTACTAATCTATCAGGTGTAAAACGTTGGTTGTATCAACGAGTGATCCGACATTTGATTAATATGAATGTATCAAAAATAAGAAATAAAAAAGTACTGGAGGTACAAAATGCACAACCATAGTCACAGTCATCAGCATGGTAAAGACGACCGGATTGGTTGGGCATTTTTCCTTAATGTGATATTTACCATTATCGAATTTATAGGTGGTTGGCTCACAAACAGTACGGCGATAATGGCGGATGCCGTTCACGATCTTGGTGATAGTCTTTCAATAGGTTTTGCGTGGATTTTAAGTCGTTTTTCAGATAAAGAAGCATCAGACAAATTCAGCTATGGTTATCGCCGACTTACACTTTTTGGTGCATTGGTAAATAGTATTGTTTTGATTATCGGCTCTATTTGGGTTTTATTTGAAGCAATACCTAAGCTGTCCAATCCTGAAATGCCTGTAGTTGAGGGGATGTTAGGGCTAGCCATACTCGGTGTTGCCGTAAATGGTTATGCGGTATTCAAATTAAAAGCGGGTGAAACACTAAATGAAAAAGTGCTGACATGGCACCTACTTGAAGATGTACTCGGTTGGGTTGCCGTTCTTATAGTCTCTATTGTATTGTTGTTCGTTGAACTGCCGATATTAGATCCTCTATTATCAATAGGGTTTACGCTGTTTATCTTATTTAACGTTTTCAAAAATCTTAAATCAACATTGGTGCTTTTTCTTCAAGCTGCACCCGATAAAGAGACCCAAGAGCGTATTAAGCAGTCATTAATTGAATTTCCTGAAGTAAATGGTATACACCATATGCATTTTTGGTCACTGGATGGTGAAAGTCACGTTTTAACAGCGCACCTTGAGCTGAGTGACAACTTTGACGTTAAAGAATTAATTAAGCTTAAACAAGAGGTTGCAGCTAAATTATCTTCCTATCATTTATCGCATACGACGATAGAGTTTGAGTTTTTAAATGAAAATTGTAGGGATGAAGCAGAGTAAGTTTTATCAATAAAATTTTGGAGCATACAATATAAAAAGCAGCTTAATTAGGCATAACTTAGTAATTAAGCTGCTTTTTTGCTTTTAGATTTCGTCGGATTGCTGTTTGTTACTCTCAGCGCCATGCGCCCATTGATATAAAATAGGCAATACAAACAAAGTTAAAATGGTAGAAGATACAATACCGCCGATAACAACTGTTGCTAGTGGTCGTTGTACTTCTGCACCAATTCCAGTGTTTAACGCCATTGGAATAAAACCTAAACTTGCGACCAGTGCCGTCATTAAAATAGGTCTTAAACGAATGATGGCACCTTCAATGATCGCTACGTATAGGTCGCCTTTTTCATGCCAAAGATCTCGAATAAAAGCCAACATAACCAAGCCATTTAATACTGCGACACCTGACAATGCAATGAAGCCGACACCTGCCGAAATTGATAAGGGCATGTCTCTTAAATAAAGTGAAAATACGCCCCCTGTTAATGCTAAAGGCACGCCACTGAAAATGATTAATGCATCTTTTAATGAACCAAATGCTATAATCAAAATACCTAGGATAACAACCAATGTTATCGGTACAACTAGGCTTAATCGCTTACTTGCTGATTCTAGTTGTTCAAACGTTCCACCATAATCAAGCCAGTATCCTGCTGGAATTTCTCCTTCCTGATTAATTTTAGCTTTAACTTCTTTTACAAAACCGCCTAAATCTCTACCACGAACATTGACGGTAACCACAACTCTTCTTTTTCCGTTCTCTCGGCTAATCTGCGCGGGTAAAGACTCTGATTTAAGCTCTGCAACTTCTTCAATTGGCACATAGTTACCATTCTCAAGTGGAAGCGGCAGATGCTTCAAGCTATCGATATCCGTTCTTATTTGCTCTGGTAGGCGAACAACTAACTCAAACCGTCTGTCACCTTCATAAATGATCCCCGCAGATTCACCGCCAATCGCAGTGGCAACCCAGTCTTGCAATTCGGTAACGTTCAATCCATACCTACCAAGCGCTTCTCGTTTAGGAATTACTGATAAAGATGGAACACCTGTGACCTGTTCTATTCGAGCATCAGCGGCACCATCCACGGTTTTCACAATATTTAGAATATCTTTTGCGGTAAGTAATAACCGATCCAAATCATCACCAAATATTTTGATGCCGACATCAGCTCTAACGCCAGAAATCAATTCATTGAAACGCATTTGAATAGGCTGAGTGAATTCATAGTTGTTGCCTGGAATGTTTTTCAGTACTTTTTCCATTTCTTCAACTAATTCACTTTTTGGTTTTGAAGGTTCGGCCCATTCTTTACGTGGTTTTAAAATAACAAAGATATCAGCAATACTCGGTGGCATTGGGTCGGTTGCTACTTCTGGTGTGCCAATGCGCGAGAATACTTTATCAACTTCAGGAAACGCTTTAATACGTTGCTCAAGTACTTCTTGCATTTCTACTGATTGCTCTAGGCCAGTCGATGGAATTCTTAATGCCTGTAGTGCAATATCACCTTCATTTAATTGAGGAACAAATTCTGTCCCAAGCGTAGTTGCTAACCAAAGGCTATACCCCATTAACAGCGTTGAGAATGAAACAATAATCCAACGAAATTTCATCGCCATTTTTAACAATGGTTCATAAATAGACTTGGTTGAACGAATAACTACACTTTCTTTTTCGCTGATTTTACCTTTCATAAACACAGCTACAGCAGCAGGAACCAGTGTAACTGAAAGGATCATTGCGGAAATTAACGCCATAACGACAGTTGCCGCCATAGGGTGGAACATTTTCCCTTCAACGCCAGTTAGCGTGAAAATGGGGATGTAAACAACAGTGATAATTGCCACACCAAACAAGCTTGGACGTATCACTTCTGAAGTGGCTTCAAAAACGGTATTTAGGCGTTCTCTTAAGTCTTGCCTATGACCGTTGTGTTGGGCCTGTGCTAACCTACGGACAGAGTTTTCAACGATGATTACAGCCCCGTCCACTATCAAGCCAAAGTCCAATGCGCCGAGACTCATTAAATTGGCAGATACTCCTGCTTGCACCATACCTGTGATTGTCATTAACATGGAAATAGGGATAACAGCAGCGGTAATGAGAGCTGCACGTAAATTTCCAAGTAGAATAAATAACACAACAATAACTAAAAGCGCACCTTCAACGAGGTTTTTGGTAACGGTTGCAATCGCTTTATCTACTAACGTTGTTCTGTCGTAAACAGGCTCTGCGGTAATGCCCTTTGGCAGAGATTTTTGTATTTCGCTGAGCTTATGTTCCACTTCTAAAGCAACGGTGCGAGAATTCTCACCAATCAGCATCATGGTTGTACCAAGCACTGTCTCAATGCCATTACGAGTAGCAGCCCCTGTTCTAAGTTCTTTGCCTATAGCAACATTGGCAACATCACTTATTTTTACAGGAATACCATCGTTCTTTTTGATGATGACATTGAGGATTTCATCCATTGTCGCAAGTTGCCCGATGGAGCGCACTAACACTTGTTGTCCGTTTTGCTCAATATAACCCGCGCCACGGTTATCATTATTTTTACGTAATGCATCAGAAACGTCTTCAAAGCTTACCTGATGAAAAAGTAATTTTTCGGGTTTCGGCGTTATATGATACTGCTTGTTATAGCCGCCGATGCTGTTGACCTCAATGACGCCTTTAACTTGAGCCAATTGCGGTTTAATGATCCAGTCTTGTATTTCTCTTAAGGCAATAGCGGTATAAGGCTCTCCATTAGGCATTTTAGCGTCAGGAGAAGCTTGTACGGTATACATAAATATTTCACCAAGCCCTGTGGAAATAGGACCCATCTCTGGCTCTAAGCCAGAGGGAATAACGCCTTTTATCGCAGCTAATCTTGCATTGATTAAGTTGCGTGCGAAATAAATATCGGTTCCCTCTTCAAAGATAACGGTCACCTGGGATAAACCATATCTTGAAAGAGAGCGGGTGTGAGACAGCTTTGGTAGTCCAGCTAATGCGTTTTCTACTGGAAAAGTTACCCTTTGCTCCGCTTCTAAAGGTGAATAACCGGGGGCAGAGGTATTTATTTGTACCTGTACGTTTGTTATATCTGGAACAGCATCAATGGGAAGTTTTTGATAACTCCACATACCAACGCCGATGATTACCATCAGCAAGCTTAATACTAAATAGCGCCTATTTATTGCAAGACGCAAAATTGATTCAATCATATTGCGTCTCCTAATCGTCGTCTTCTACTTCAGATTTCAAGATATCTGCTTTAATCAGATAACTGTTTTTGTTTACATATTCAGCGTCTTTACTGAGGCCATCAATGACCTCGATATAGTTTTTGTCTGAACGACCAAGGACAAGTGGTGCAAACTCGTACTCTTCATTTTCTTTTACAAAGACACCTAATTGTCCACCTAGCTCTTGTATGGCAACTTTCTCGACCGCTAAATCCACCTCAAATTGGTTTATCTTTACGTTGCCTTTTAATAATTGACCTGACGTTAGCTTTAACTCAGTGTTGTTTAATCGTACCCGTGCTAAAACATAAGGCTGATCTTTAGCTGGAATAATATTAGTGATGACTGAACTGAATGCGTGTTCACCTTGCTCAATATCAACATGCTGACCGACTTTGATTTGATTATATTGGCTGGTAAACACCTTAAATTCAGCCCACAAGGTGTCAAATTTGACGATTTCAAACAAGCTAGTGTTTTGCGTGATACCGCCAATATTTCCATTTCGCTGTAAAACAGTCCCAGAAACAGGCGATGTTATTTTATAAGTATTTAAGCTCTCATTAGATTCAATAACGGCTAATAGATCGCCTTTTTTTACCGTATCACCAACAGTGAAGTTTATTGTCTTTATAACGCCGTTATATCTAGCGCTAACTTGAAATAATTGTTCAGCGCCTATCGTCGTAGAGCCGTATACAGGGATAGTTTGGTTCAACGTTTTTGAAGCTAAATAGGCTGTTTCAACACCAACCTTTTTTGCCATGTTATTGTCGATTTTGCTTATGCCTTCTTCGCCTTCATGTTCATCTTCACTAGCGAAAACACTTTGAATGGGTGATAGATACCCAATAAAAATCAATAGTGCGAGTAAATAGTTTTTCATTTTGAATTCCTAAACGATTCAGTTAATCACTGAATCAATAAATTGTTATTAAACTTAAAGTGATGTTTATTTAGAGTGACAGCGCTTCGTTTGTTAGTTTTTCTATCTCTGCGCCATAAATTAGGGCAGCAGATGCCGCGTCAATAAGGGTTCGCCGAGCATTTAACAGCTCTTGTCTAGCCGATACATAATCAAGATATCCATATCGACCTTTTTGATAGGCGTCTTGAGTATCTTCCAGTGCATCTTCAAGCATTGGGATAACCGACTGCTTTAATGAATTAGCTGTTAATATGGCTTGTTTTCTATTGGAGTATGCTCGTAGTAAGTGATTTCTAAATCTTAACTTAGTCGCCTCTTTCTCTATGGCAACTTGGTCACGCTCTGCTAGCGCACTAGCGATTGCGCCAGAATTTCGCTTTTCAGCAAACAAAGGTAAGCTAAAGCCAGCGACCAGTGCCGTATCATTGGCTTCTTGAGAGCGCCTAACACCAACAGACCATTTGATATTGGCCGTTGACTCTGTTTTAGCAAACTGTAACTCGGCCTCTTTTAGTCGCTGCTCACTTGCATAAACTTGAATAGCAGGGTTTTTCTCTAATTTCGCAAAGAGACTACTAAAATCACTATCATTGCCAAACTGAAACAGATCTCCAGTTACTCTAGAGAATGACACTGATGTTTCTCCCCAGTAAGCTGATAAAGAAAGCTTTAGATATTCCAAGCGCTTTTGTTCAGATTGAAGGGTGAGGTTAGCCTGAGCAATAACTGCTTTTGAGCGTTTCACTTCAGCCTCAGGAGTAGCACCTGCGCGGTTACGCTGAGATACAATCTCTAAGGTTTCTTGTGCTAAGCTCAAAGCATTTTCTGCCAATATAACTCTTTGTTGGGCTGCAAGTACTTCCACGTACTTCTCAGTGACTTGAGCCATTAAATTAAGCGCAGAGACTTCTTTTTCAGCAGTGAGTAGTGTTCTTGATTTTGAAACAATTCCAATCCGCGCTGAGCGTTTATCTCCCATTTCGATAACCGAAGATAGAGCGACTGTTAATTCAGCACTGTCGAATGTATTAAATTCACCTGAGCCTGCAAAGTTCTCAGCTTCAAGCTCTAGTTCATAAGCAGGATTTAAACTTGCGATTTGTTCTCGTCCAATTAATGCCGTTTGCTTGAAATCAAATATTTTAAGTTCTGGATTTTGTTTAAGCGTCCACTGAATTGCCTCTTGAAGGTTTAACTGCTTCTCAAAGGCATAAACATTAAATGTAAAAAGTGACAAAGCGAGAAACGCGATATATTTAAGCCGAGGTGTTACACACCTTAAAATTGTTATCTTGCGATGCACACAGGTATTAAGTGCCATGTATACTTTCCTATAAATTTATATGTGATATTTAGGTCATTAACATTTGACCTTTCTTAATTTTCTATAAAATTTAGGCGTATTTAGGTGGGCGGAATGGCACCGAGATATAGCCTTTTAGCTCAGGGGAAACTAAGGCGTAGGTAGGGAAATATTCTATTGCTTGTAAAATATTACAAGAAGAATCTGTATTTAAAAATAACTGACAGCAGCAACAAAAATTACAATTATCAATTAAAGTTTGGCTATTACCCTCCTCAAATAAATTAGAGCTTTCAGGAGCTTTTAGCGGGGTAATAGACTCAGTTAGTGATATATTAAAAGAACTTTCAATTAAGTTTCCTTCAATCTCTTCTTGCGAAAAAAACACAGACTGCACCGCGATTAAAATCATTATCACGTATGATATATATGGTTTAAAATATGACGGGTGCATTCTTTTAACTACTTTCTACTTAAGACTTTAGCTGTAAGATGCGGCGAGCACCGTTTAAAACGACAACAGCAATAATCAAACCAATCACTAAATCTGGATAACGGCTGCTAGTTACTGTAACTAATAAGCCAGCTAAGATTACACCTACGTTT
This sequence comes from Pseudoalteromonas sp. SR41-7, assembly GCF_014163935.1. Taxonomy (NCBI): domain Bacteria; kingdom Pseudomonadati; phylum Pseudomonadota; class Gammaproteobacteria; order Alteromonadales; family Pseudoalteromonadaceae; genus Pseudoalteromonas; species Pseudoalteromonas sp. SR41-7. Next base: position 35,932 of record NZ_JACJEF010000016.1, read on the forward strand.
GCGATTACGTCATTTGCGGAAAAAATCCAACTCGCTTTCATATGAGCGCCGTCTTCTTTGTTGCCAAATATTAAAAACAGACAAGCAATGTTAGCGATTAGTGCTATTCCACCAAATATCATCATTAAAGAAGAGATAGGTTCACTACCGTAAATAAAGCGTCTTACGACTTCACTCAAAGCACCTAGCGCTAGAATAATTTGAAGTACACCAGATATATGTGCCGCTCTAAGTTTCATGCTTATGCTTTTACCGACAGCATATATAGCTAAACCATAAACAGCAGCATCAGCAAACATATCTAATGAGTCGGCAATAAGGCCAGCAGATTGCGCAATAATCCCAGCAATTACTTCTATAAAAAACATGACTCCATTAATGGCTAACAACCATTTTAGCGTTGATGCTTCTTTCATCTCATTTTTTTGGGCTAGATCTTTTGCTTTTGCAGCTTCGGTGCTGCAACTTTCTTTAGTTGATGCCAACTCTGCACCGAGATTGAGTTGTTGTAATTTTTTTGTTATCTCATCTAAATTTTCATCATGAAAAACCTTGACTAAACGGCTAGGAATATCAAATTGCAACCCAACTGAAGGCTCAATTGAGTCAAGTGCTAACCTAATCAATCTCTCTTCTGAAGGACAGTCCATTTGAGGTACTTTAAATGTACTGACAAACGCGCCACTATAGTTATCTAATTGTGTATCAATTTTTACATCTTCATTGGTAGAAGATGATTGACACTGACCACTACATTTTTCTGACATATTTAACACTCCGTAATAATATTAAAATAAGTATAAAATCTATAGTGGCTATAGAGTCAAATAAAAAATTATTTAATGTAAAAGCGTGGAAACTGAATTGAAAAGCTAGTTTAAGAAAATAGTTTCTGCTAGTATTTTAAATACTATATTTAACTGGTGATAACTTTGAACCTTAATGTTGTACTAAAAATGCTCTTGGTTATTTCGATTGTTTTACAATCGTTAACTGCTGTAGCATCCTCAACATCTGAGAATCACCAAATAGATATAGAGCACCTTCAAACTCAACATGATCATGCAGATGATCGAAATGTCTCAAATGATAATGTAGGTGATGAGCAGCATAATGAAAAAGATTGTCATCACTGCGGTCATTGCAGTGGCAGCCACTTATCTTGGATTTTAGTCAGTAATTCAAATACCACGGGCAAACTAAACATTATCAATAAAACGCCTTATCAAATTGATCAAACAAATACTTACCTTGAAGCGATACTTCGCCCACCCATTTCTTAATTAGATTGATTTTTAATGACCTATTTGTCCATGAGAAGGATAAAGGGTTCGTGTTTATAAATTAAAAAATTAAGAAGTTTTATGTATATATTTTTAAAAAATACAGGTTTAACCCTGTCTTTATGCATGGCTGTGAGTTTTTCAGTTGCCACTTATGGCAAACAGAAAAGTATTTCATGGCTAGATAGTCAAATAAATAAAGATCCCGAAGTTGTTGCGGCTAAAGAGTTACTTAATGCAAGTAATCATAGAGCCAAAAGCTTAACTCAAGCCGTATATAACCCAGAGCTTGAAGCAAGCTATGAAAAAGAAGGTGATTTTGATAATTACTCTATTGGTATCAGTCAAACGATAGATTTTTGGGATAAGCAATCAACAAATAAAACCATTGGTGAAATTGATGTTTATGCAAACCAGCAACAATTGTTATCTCTACTCGATTCTAAAAAGGCTAATGCCTTAACTGCATTAGTTAATTGGCAAGCAGCAAAAAAAGCTGCTCAGTTACTTTCAGAAAGAGAAGAGCAATTGCAAACGCTCGTTGGAATTGTTGAAGACAAACGAAAAGCTGGACTTCTAGAGCCACTTGACGCTGAGCTAGTCTATTTAAACTTGTCGCAAATTTTTAGTGAAATATCTGAGTCTCAAATTGCTTTGAAAAATGCAGAGGTAAAGGTTCAGGAGTTATTGCCTGATTGGACGCCTAATACTACCAATTTGTTTTCATTTACTTTTGGAGCAACAAGCTACTCATTTAACTCCCAGTGGGTTGAGGAACATCCAAAAGTTAAACTTGCTAGAGCGAAATGGAAGGGACAACAATCTAAAGCTCAACTAACCACTATGGAATCTAAAGCTAATCCAACCATTGGCGTTAGCGCAGGGAAAAGTGGAGATGAAGACTTGGTTGGTGTGACTTTTTCAATGCCTTTAAACATCAGAAATAACTATACAGATAATGTTAAAGCCGCTTATTCAGAAGCCATTGCAGCCGAGGCGAATTTTCAGTCGGTATATCGAAAGCAGTCTTTTGAAGCAAAAGCTAATTATGAATCGCTTAATGTCAGTAGAAAATATTATGAGCAATGGCAAAAACTGACAAAAGGCAGATTAGATAGCAGCGAAAACTTATTAAATAAGCGCTGGCAAGCTGGTGATATTAATACTTCTGACTACTTACTTGCATTAAATCAACGTGCGGAAGGGCTTCATGCAGGAATACGTTTGGAAAATCAATTCAAGCTTGCAGAAATATCCTTCATTTTAAGTATGGGTCAGTTATCCAAATTTGAGATTTGAGCGCTTTGTTTTTTCAGTAGCGAAAAACGAAATCTTAAATTTATTAAAAATATAGGTTACAAAAATGAATACAGTAATTAGTAAAAAATTTTTAGCCGTAGTAATTAGCAGCCTGTTAGTTGGGTTTACTACAAATCATGATGCTTTTGCACAGTCGTCAGATGGAACTGGTTCTGTCACAAACGTTTCGAAACAAGAAGAAAAAGAACATCAAGATGAGCATGAACACGAAAAGGGACATGAAGAAGATAAAGGTGACCATGACGAGCACGGCCATGAAGGTGGTAATAAAGAGGGAGAAGAAGAACATGAAGAAGGTATCACTATTGATCCAAAGAAGATGTCGCTTGCTAAAATTAAAGTGGAAAGTGTTAAGCCTGAATATCAATTTAGCTCCGTATATGCACCTGGCGAAATAAAAGCTAATGGCTATAAAAGTTATGTGGTATCACCACGTACAGAGTCAGTCATTATCAGTCGCCATGCAGCGCTTGGCGAGTATGTAGAAATAGGTCAGAAGTTAGTTACATTATTTAGTGAAGCAATGGCACAAGCACAAGCTGACTATTTAATCGCTTCAACCGAATGGCAACGTGTAAAAAAGCTGGGTAATAAGACGGTGAGTGAAAGTCGATTATTACAAGCTGAAACAACATACAATGCGAGCTATGGCAAGCTCATTGCTTTAGGGTTAACTGAAAAAGCAATAAATGGTATTTCTAACAAAGACATTAAAGCATTTGGGCAATATGCATTAACGGCGCACCGTGAAGGTGTCGTGCTTCAAGACGACTTTATCCAAGGGCAACGTGTTGATGCTGGGGATTCAGTCATGTTGTTAGCTGATGAAAAACAACTATGGGTTGAAGCAAAAGTTTCTCCAAATAAAAAGCTAAATTTATCAATTGATTCTCCTGCGGTACTTAAATTAGAAGGCCAGAGTTACAATGCCAAAGTTATCCAAGAAGCCCATACAATTGATCCCGTAACTCGTACAAGAATTATTAGATTGGGGGTACAGAATGCTGATGATAACCTTCATTCAGGTATGTTTGTAAAAGTTTACTTTCAGTTTGCCACAAAGCAGAAAGTGATGGCTGTGCCAGAAGAAGCATTGATCCGCAGCGCAGATGGTGATTGGACCGTATTTGTCGAAGACCACCCTGGAGAATTTAAAGCTGTAGAAGTAGAACTAGGCCGAGCCTTAGGTGATTTTAGGGAAATCATTGGCCTTGATAGTGGGACGCGAATTGTAACCAAAGGCGCATTTTTTGTTGCTTCTGAAATCGCTAAAGGCGGATTTGATCCGCATAACCACTAAGGAGCAAGACTATGTTTAATAAAATAATAGATTGGTCTGTTAATAATAGACTCCTGATTTTGATTGCGCTGTTTGCCACAATTGTCGGCGCAATTATGGTTATACCAAAACTAAATTTAGATGCCTTTCCTGATGTTACTAATGTTCAAGTTGCTGTAAATACTGAAGCGCCAGGACTAGCTGCTGAAGAAGTTGAACAACTCATTACGTACCCCATTGAAGCGGTCATGTATGCCTTACCTGATGTAGAACAAGTGCGCTCAATTTCTAAAACAGGCTTGTCTGGCGTCACGGTTGTTTTCAAAGAAGGCACCGACATTTACTTTGCAAGACAACTTGTATTTGAGCGTCTTCAAGCCGCAAAAGAACTGATACCAGAAGGTGTCGGCACACCCGAAATGGGGCCAAACACCTCAGGGCTAGGCCAAGTATTTCAGTACCTTCTTATTTCAGATAAAGATGCAGGCTATGATGCTATGGCACTCAGGAGTCTCAATGATTGGGTAGTAAAATTACTCGTTATGCCTGTCGATGGTGTTACTGATGTACTCTCCTTTGGAGGTATTGTTAGGCAGTACCAAGTAAATGTAGATCCATCTAAGCTTCTTTCTTATAACCTAACGCAAGAAGACGTTGTTGGTGCCCTAGATAACAACAATGCCAATGTTGGCGGATGGTATATGAACCGTGGGCAAGAGCAGCTTGTTATTAGAGGTGCAGGTTGGTTTGAAAGTGGTGACGCTGGTATTAGTAATATCAAACAAGTTCCCGTCAAAACAGTTGATGGGACAGTTGTGACGGTTTCGGATATTGCTAAAGTTGAAATGGGCAGTGAAATTCGTCAAGGTGCTGTCACAATGACGCGCAAAACCGAAGACGGTAAAGTCGAAAATTTAGGTGAAGTTGTCTCTGGCATTGTCTTAAAACGCATGGGGTCTAATACTAAAGCCACCATTGATGGTATCAATGCAAGAATCCCATTAATTAATCAAGCATTGCCTAAAGGTGTTCGCTTTGAACCATTTTATGATCAGGCTGATTTGATTGAAAAAGCCGTTGATACAGTAGTTGATGCACTATTACTAGCATTTATTTTCATCTGTATTGTATTAGCACTATTTTTAATGAATATACGTGCAACCTTCCTTGTCCTAATATCTATTCCAATTTCAATTGGTATCGCGTTAATGATCATGGCTTGGTGGGGCATTTCTGCAAACCTTATGTCATTGGGTGGCATTGCCGTAGCCATTGGTATGCTAGTTGATGGTTCAGTCGTGATGGTTGAAAACATGTTTAAGCATTTAAATAGACCAGACTCTACCCATTTAAAAACTGTAAAAGAAAGAGTGCCTAGTGCTGATACTGATCCACATGATGTAGAACAAGATGAGCATGGTATTAAGTTACGTCTTCAAAATGCGGGTAAAGAAGTGGCTCGTCCCGTATTTTTTGCAGCTTCTATTATTTTAGTCGTATTTACGCCTTTATTTAGCTTTGAAGGTGTTGAGGCAAAGTTATTTCAACCTATGGCAATAAGCATCATTTTAGCTGTTATATCTGCTATTGTGGTTGCGTTGTTTGTTGTACCCGCTTTAGCTACTTATTTATTTAAGTCAGGTGTAAAAGAGAGGGAAAGCTTTGTTCTTAGGCCATTAGACAAACTCTACAGAAAAGGGCTTACATTCGCACTAAAACGCACCAAATTAGTCATTTCAGCCGCACTTATATTAGTTTTCTCTGCCTTTGCATTAGTTCCATTAATTGGTACTGAATTTGTACCTGAGTTAGAAGAAGGGACGATAAACTTAAGAGCAACGCTTGCACCTTCTTCCAGTTTAGATACCGCGCTCACTGTGGCACCAATTCTAGAAGAAAAACTAATGGCTTTCCCTGAAGTAACCTATGCATTAAGCCGAATTGGTCGAGCAGAAATAGGTGGAGACCCAGAGCCTGTGAATAACATCGAAATTTACATAGGGTTGAAGCCTGTTTCTGAGTGGACCAGTGCATCTAATCGATATGAACTTCAAGGAAAAATGGAGAGATCTTTAGAAGAATTCCCTGGGTTGCTACTCAACTTTTCTCAACCTATTGCGACTCGTGTCGATGAGCTACTATCTGGTGTTAAGGCTCAGTTGGCGATAAAGTTGTTTGGGCCTGAACTTGAGGTACTGGCGGCTAAAGGTCAAGAAATAGAAACAGCAATTAAAAACATTGAAGGTGCAAGGGATGTTGCATTGGAGCAAATTGCTGGTGAAGCGCAATTGGTGATAAGTCCTAACAGGCAAGAACTATCGCGCTTTGGATTGTCTGTGAGTGACATAATGGAGGTTGTGCGTGATGGTATTGGTGGTGTTGAAGCCGGACAAATAATCAATGGTAATGAACGTTATGATATTTACGTTCGCATAGAGGAAGAGTACCGAAGTAACAAAGAAGCTATTGCTGATATTCGGCTTCAATCACCTACTGGTGCTTGGGTGCGACTGGGTGACGTAGCCTCAGTCTCATTTGAGTCAGGCCCACCACAAGTTAGACGCGATGATGTACAACGAAGAGTCGTTATCCAAGCAAATGTACAAAATCGAGATATGGGAAGCGTGGTTGCCGATATCAGAACGGTAATTGCTGAAAAGGTTGACTTACCTTCAGGTTATTCTGTTTCGATTGGCGGCCAGTTCGAAAGTCAAAAACGTGCTCAAAATAGGTTAGCTATAGTTGTACCTTTATCGTTAGCACTAATCGCACTACTACTTTACTTTGCCTTTGGTTCTGTTGGTCAAGCTATGCTGATATTGGTCAACGTGCCGCTTGCTGTAATTGGCGGAGTTTTCTCCTTATATTTATCTGGACAATACTTGTCTGTACCAAGCTCCGTTGGCTTTATTACCTTATTTGGTGTAGCGGTATTGAATGGGGTCGTTATGGTAGAAAGTATCAACCAACGTATTAAAGACGGTCTAGAAGCATCTAAAGCCGTTTTTGAAGGCGCTACTTCAAGATTAAGACCTGTACTTATGACTGCTATAACATCAGCTTTAGGTTTGATACCGATGTTAATGTCTAATGGTGTTGGTGCAGAAATACAGCGCCCCTTAGCGAGTGTTATTGTTGGCGGCTTGGTAACTGCAACACTGTTAACATTATTTGTTTTACCTGTTTTATATCGCTGGTTTTCAGAGAAAAAAATAAAAGAGCTATCCAGATAAAATGACTGTGAACTCTAACCCCACGCTAAAGTCACGTTTAGCGTGGGGTTATTGAGTAGATGAACGAAAAGAAAGATTAGATTTAACAATAAACTAATAGTCATGACTGCTTTGTCGGAATATTTGTCGTTAAACAGGCCAAAGCTAACTTCCGCTTTCGTATCTTTGCAGTCTTAATCTTTATGTGTCTCAAGGTCGGCTTATGGCACAAACCGGAAATAGCTTCCAATTAACTCCGTATTTAAATTTTAGGTTTTAGCTGGGCTCTAATTAATAAATCATAATCTATTTGCAACACCTCGCTTAAATTCAAACTATTCTGAAGTTAACGCAAATTTTCAATTTAATTGGTGCTGGCCGAATAAAGGCTCATATGAGAATCAAATCGCCAGCTTCTTAAATAGAAACTAAAGATGTGACCGTTAAAAGGTTTATGCTAATTAAAAAATAACTACTCTTAACTATGACTCAGTTTTCTCTTTATAGTCACACAAATCCTCAATTATACAACTTCCACATTTTGGTTTTCTCGCTGTACACGTATAGCGCCCATGTAAAATAAACCAATGATGGAGGTTAAACATAAATTCTTTCTTATTTGGCGTATTTTTAATTATAGCCTGTTCAGTCTGCTCAACAGTCTTACCCTTAGCGTAACCAGTACGGTTTGCAAGACGTTGGATGTGAGTATCTACTGCTAAAAAGTATCTACCTTCATTATCTTTTAGCCAGCCAAAGGCTGTGTTGAGTACAACATTAGCGGTTTTACGGCCAACGCCTGGTAGGGCTTCTAGGGCTTCACGATTTTCTGGCACGATGCTGTTATATTCATCCACCAAAATTTGGCACATTTTGTACACGTTGGCAGCTTTAGAGTTAAATAAGCCGATGGTTTTTATATAATCACGCAGTGTATCGTGGCCTATATCTAAAATGGCTTGTGGTGTATTAGCAACAGGGAACAACTTTCGAGTGGCTTTATTAACGCCTACATCAGTTGCTTGTGCTGAAAGAGTTACTGCTACTAGTAACTCAAATGGGCTTGAATATTCAAGCTCTGTAACTGGATGTGGATTATCGTCGCGTAGGCGCGACAGTATTTGGTGACGTTTTTCTTTATTCATGCAACTTAAAACGTATTAGTGCTAATTGTTGCTCTAATACGTTTTCCCCTTAAGTTAAGCTAGTAACACGTGCTCGAGGGCCTTTTTCAGCCTCTGGCGGTGCAATTTGCTTTGATTTTATTTGTGCGTCAATTACGTTTTTAGCAGCAATAAGTAGTCCAAGACCTAAAAAGGCACCCGGTGGTAAAATTGCCAGTAAAAATTGGTTATCAAAGTTAAATACTTCTATGCGCATGCTCTGTGCCCATGGGCCAAGTAATAAATCGGCTCCGTCAAACAGCGTACCTTGGCCAATGAGTTCACGCATAGCTCCTAATACTAACAATACAGCCATAAAGCCTAAGCCCATCATTAAGCCGTCAAATGCTGATAAATGAACAGGATTTTTAGAGGCGTATGCTTCGGCGCGGCCAATAATGGCGCAGTTAGTTACAATCAACGGGATAAAAATTCCCAATGATTGATATAAACCAAAGGTATAAGCGTTCATAAGTAATTGAACTATTGTTACAAAGCCCGCGATGATCATTACAAATACAGGTATACGGATATCTTTTGGCACCCAGTTACGCACAATTGATACGGTAACATTTGAGCCTATTAGTACGAGTAAAGTTGCTAAGCCCAAACCTAAGGCATTTGTTACAGTTGAGGTAACGGCAAGCAGTGGACATAAACCTAAAAGCTGCACAAGGGCAGGGTTATTTACCCATACACCTTCTTTGTATAATGTTTTTAACTCACTCATTTAGCTACCTCCATACATTCGGCATTAGGTGCTGCAAAAATATCATCAAAATTAGTTTGTGCGAATAATACGGCATTTTTAACAGAGCCCACAACAGCACGTGGCGTTATGGTCGCGCCTGTAAATTGATCAAACTGGCCGCCATCTTTTTTTACAGCCCAGCGAGCGTCTTCTTCGCCTTCAACCGTTAAGCTTTTAAATGTTGTGATCCAAAGTGATTTTTTAACTTCTACTTTGTCGCCTAAACCAGGAGTTTCTTCGTGTTTAGTCGTACGCACGCCAGCAATAGTGCCATCGCTCAATACAGCTGTTAATAAGTTAATATCGCCACTGTAGCCGTTTGGCGTAACATGCCTAATAACAACAGCGACTGGTTTATTGTTTTTACGAGCACGGTAAATTACTTGGTTTGTGTGTGGGCCTAGTTTTTCGTCAGTAATAATTACGCAATCTTGTGATAATTGATTGTCGTACGATTTTGGGTCGAGCACTTCTTGTAGCTGCGCAGTAAGTTGTAGCTGTTCTTGCTCTGCAATTTTATCGGCAGTAAGCGCGTTGATAGAGGCAACTAAGCCCGTTGTTGCTAACGCAAACGCAGTTAAAATAGCACCATTTTTAGCCATTGACGAAATGATCATTTTACTGCTCCATGGCCATAAGTACGTGGCTGTGTGTAGTAGTCTATTAGCGGCACTGCAATATTAATCAATAATACGCTAAATGCGATGGCATCAGGAAAACCGCCAAAGGTACGAATTAAATAAATTAGTAAGCCAATTAGCGCGCCATAAATTAAGCGCCCTTTGTTAGTTGTTGCTGCAGATACCGGATCGGTTGCTATAAAAAAGGCCCCCATCATAGTGGCACCACTTAATAAGTGAAATAGGGTGCCCGGCTCTGTACCAGGTGATGCGATATAACCAATAGCACTACATACAGCTAAACTTGCGATAAAACTGACAGGAATATGCCAGTTAATTATTTTTGCTTTTAATAAGTATAAACCACCGGCTAAAAAGCCTAAGTTAACCCAGGCCCAACCAAGGCCAGCCCATTCGTTAAATATTGGCTTTTGCATGCTTTCGGTAACGGTTAAACCGTGTGCTATGTCTGTCTTAACAGTATCCAGCGGTGTTGCCATTGTTAGGCCATCAACCCCTGCACGTACTTGATCTAGACTAAACCCAGAGGCCGTAAAATCGGTGAATATTAGCCTTAGCTGATCAGCAAAGCCTATTGGCGTATTTATTAAATCGGTAACAGGCAACCATGCGGTCATTTGTACCGGAAACGAAACTAAAAGCAGTACATAAGCCGCCATTGCTGGATTGAATAAGTTAAACCCAAGGCCGCCATAAAGCTGTTTAACTATAACAATAGAAAATAAACAGCCAATAACGATTATCCACCAAGGCGCAAGTGGTGGAATACTCAATGCCAATAACACGGCAGTAAGCCACGCACTGCCATCACTTAATGCAGGCCAAACAGGGCGCTTTCGTATTAGCATTATTGCAGCTTCAAATACACTTACAGCAACAAGGGCTAGTACTAGCTGAATAAGCACCCCGGTACCAAAAAAGAAAACTTGAGCAATTAGCCCAGGAATACACGCAGCAATAACGCTAAGCATTAATCGCGTTAACGATTTATGGCTGTGATTATGCGGCGAACTGGCCATGGTTAATTTCATGACTGATTATTTCCTTCTTTTTGTAACTTTTTAGCTTTTGCTCTCGCAATTGCAGCAGCCACGGCGGCTTTTTTCTTATCGTCGGCTGATTTAGGTTTATCTGCTTCAGTAGAATTGGATGAGTCATCGGTGTTACTTTCTGCACTCTTAGGTGCTGCGCTCTCAACTTGTAGCTCTTGGGGCTGAGTTTGTTCGGTATCTTCTAGTGCTTTAGCCGCTTTTTTAGCTTTAGCGCGGGCAATAGCCGCCGCTACCGCTGCTTTTTTGTCATCAACAGGGGTATCAGTTTGTGGTTCTTCACTTGTGGTTTGCTCGGCTTCTTCTAATGCTTTAGCCGCTTTTTTAGCTTTAGCACGAGCAATGGCCGCCGCTACCGCTGCTTTTTTATCATCAACAGGGGCATCACTTTGTGGCTCTTCACTCACGGTTTGCTCAGCTTCTTCTAATGCTTTAGCCGCTTTTTTAGCTTTTGCACGAGCTATGGCCGCCGCTACTGCTGCCTTTTTGTCATCAACAGGGGCATCAGTTTTTGGCTCTTCAATTGCTGTTTGCTCAGCTTCTTCAAGTGCTTTAGCCGCTTTTTTAGCTTTTGCACGTGCAATAGCTGCCGCTACCGCTGCTTTTTTGTCATCATCAGGGGCATCACTTGGTGACTCTTCACTTACGGGTTGCTCAGCTTCTTCTAATGCTTTAGCCGCTTTTTTAGCTTTAGCGCGAGCAATGGCTGCAGCTACTGCTGCTTTTTTATCATCAACAGGGGCATCGTTTTGTGGCTCTTCACTTGCTGCTTGTTCAGCGTTATCTAATGCTTGTGCTGCTTTTTTAGCTTTAGCGCGAGCAATGGCTGCAGCAACTGCTGATTTTTTATCATCAACGGGCGCAGCAGCGGCCGATTCATCTGTTTGAGATTTTTGCTCTTTATATTTACGCGCTTGTTCTTTACGTAGTGCGCGCTCTTTTGCTACTTCGCTGTTGTCAGGTTCTAATTCAGCAGATTGATCGCCTAGCTTTTTAGCTTTAGCGCGTGCAATAGCGGCTGCAACAGCTGATTTTTCATCGCCGTTATCTGATTTATTTTTAACACGGGCTAGTGCCTCAGCTACTTTTTGCTTTTCGTCAGCAGACTTAGCAGCAGGTTTACGTTTATGGCGGTTTTGGCGTTCTTCTTGCTCACGCTCTAAACGTTCTTTTCGGGCATCAAAACGCTCTTTTGCTCTGTCGGCTTTAATTTTGTCAGCTTGTTGTTCTTTAATTTCAACTTTGGCTATACGGTAGTACTGTACAAGAGGGATTTCGCTTGGGCACACGTATGCACAAGCACCACATTCAATACAATCAAATAAATTGTGCTCTTGTAGTTTGTCGTACTCTTTTGATTTAGCAAACCACTGCAATTGTTGTGGCAATAAAGAAGCAGGGCAGGCATCGGCACAGGCGCTACAACGTATACAGGCTTTTTCAGGGCCGGGTTCCGCTAGCTCTTTATGATCAGGCGCAAAAATACAGTTAGTTGTTTTAACTATGCCAATACGTACTGTGGGTAGCGTAAAGCCCATCATTGGGCCGCCCATCACAACACTTTGCTGCGGTACAGGAGAGAAACCTTGGCAATCTAGTAAATGCTTTATTTCAGTACCAAGCAGTGCCCATACATTTCCAGGTTTATGAATAGTGTTACCTGTTACCGTAACTATACGCTCAATTAGCGGTTTGCCTTCATAAACGGCTTGTTGTACGGCAAACAAAGTACCCGTGTTATGCACTAAAATACCAATATCGGCTGGAATACCAATGCTAGGAACTTCACGGTTAGTAAGTAATTTAATTAATTGCTTTTCACCGCCAGATGGATAAATAGTTGGCACCGTTTGAATAATAATTTTTGAGTTATGCTCAGCTGCTTGCTTCATTGCTGCAATAGCTTCAGGCTTGTTATCTTCTATACCCACAATGCACAGTGTTGGGTTTAAAAGTTGCTGGATTATTTCAATGCCTTGGATAACTTCTTTAGCGTGTTCGCGCATTAAAACGTCATCGGCAGTAATATAAGGTTCGCACTCAACAGCATTTACAATCAAAAATTCGATAGGTTGCTTAGTATCTGCTTTTACATAAGTAGGAAAACCAGCACCACCCATACCGCTAATACCGGCTTGGTGAATAATATTTATAAGATCGTCATGACTAAGCTCAGCAGGATTTTTATTTTTATTTAGAGCTACCCATTCGTCTTTGCCGTCTGGTTCAATAATAACACTTAGTTCTGGCAGGGCCGATGGATGTGCTGATGGCATAGGTGCAATATCAGTAACCACACCAGAGCTTGGCGCATGCACAGGTACCGACCAGTTAGCAGCAGGCTCTGTTAGTGGTTGGCCTTTTAATACGTGTTGGCCTTTTTCTACAAGTAACTTACCGTTTGCGCCTATGTGTTGCTTAAGCGCAACAATGAGTTTATCGGGCAAAGGTAGGCGAGTGATACTCGCACTATTAGAGAGTGATTTTTGTTGTGGTGGGTGTATGCCGCCAGGAAATGCCCACACGGTGCCTTTTTTTATTTGTTCAAGTAACTTGTCCACTCAAACCTCTAATCTATTTGTGTAACAGGAATAGCGTCTAGCTGCCATTTCCAGTTTTGTTTAGTTTCGGCTACAGGTAGCATATCAATGCAATCTACAGGGCAAGGCTCAACACATAAATCACAGCCAGTACATTCATCAATTAACACGGTATGCATTTGACGAGTTGCGCCTAAAATAGCGTCAACTGGGCAGGCTTGAATACATTTGGTACAGCCAATACATTCATCTTCGCGAATATAAGCCACTGTTTTTATAGGTTCTGCTTGCTCGCCACCGGCAAGTGGTTTTTCATCAACCCCCATTAAGCCGGCAAGCTTTTTCATGGTAGATTCTCCGCCTGGTGGGCATTTATTTATTTCATCGCCATTAGCTATGGCTTCGGCGTAAGGGCGACAACCCGGGTAGCCACATTGTCCGCATTGAGTTTGCGGTAAAATAGTATCAATTTGCTCAACAATAGGGTTACCTTCAACGCGAAAGCGAATTGCTGCAAACCCTAAAATAAGTCCAAAAATGAGTGCTAGCGAACCAATCGCTATCAAGGCATAAAACAAGGTCATATTAAAACTTCACTAATCCAGTAAAACCCATAAACGCCATCGACATTAAGCCTGCAGTGATCATTGCAATAGAGGCGCCTTTAAAAGGCGTAGGAACGTCAGCAGCTGCTAAACGCTCTCGTAGTGCTGCAAACAATACAAGCACTAAAGAAAAACCAACCGCAGCACCAAAACCATATACCGCAGATTGTAAAAACGAATGATCTTCTTTGATATTTAATAAAGCCACACCTAATACAGCACAGTTAGTGGTGATCAGCGGTAAAAATATGCCTAATAAACGATATAGGGTAGGGCTGGTTTTACGCACAACCATTTCGGTAAATTGCACTACAACGGCAATCACTAAAATAAAGCTCATGGTGCGTAAAAAGGCGATATCCAGAGGGATTAAAATATATTGATTAACTAAATAGCTAGTTACAGAGGCAAGGGTAAGCACAAACGTGGTTGCCAAAGACATACCAATCGCCGTATCAAGCTTACCTGATACGCCCATAAACGGACATAAGCCTAAAAATTGTACTAATACAAAGTTATTAACCAGAACAGTTCCAATCAATAACAAGACATATTCTGTCATGTGTGCCTCACGCTATTAAAGTCCTGCTTATTATCCTTTTTTCTGCCCCGATAAACAACATTTGCGAGTCGTTATCAGTTAAATAAACGCAAGGACAAACATATTGATCACAAGGCTGTAAAATTAATGTGATTTTGATGTAAGGAATTAGTCAAATAGCAGAAACAAAAAAAGAGCAACGAATGCTCTTTTTTGTATTAATTGAAAACTAATTAAATGTCTTTAGGTTTTTCTATGTAATAACCTTGAACGCCATCTAAACACAACGTTTCTATAATGTGTTTCTCTTCTTGGCTCTCAACGCCTTCAGCAAATACGCTAACACCAATGCGGTGGGCTAAATCGACCATTAAGCGCATAAAGTACTGATTATTTTTATCATCTTCTAGGCCGCGAGTATAACTTGCATCCATTTTAATAAAATCAGGTTTTAAATCGCGGAAAAACTTAAATGAAGTTAAGCCAACACCAAAACGTTCAACTGTAACGCGTGCGCCAACACGGTGAACCATGTCGATAAAGCGCTTACTAGCTTTGATGTTTTGCTGTAAACCAAACTCGCTTACCTCAAATACTAGTTTAGATGCAATATGCGTATCTTTCAATAATCGGCGCTCTAGCCAAATTACAAACTGATCGTTGTGTGCACTTGAGGCTGTTACGTTTAAACCAAAAAACTTTTCAGATAAATTACGGCTTTTAACTTTTTCAAGAGAAGAGTCGATGATCAGGCGATCAATTTCTATTGCCATATCAAGTTTTTCGGCCATTGCTAAAAAAGAAGCGGTAGGCAGTACTTGATTGTCTTCTGTTTTAAATCGAACTTGTACTTCAGCGTAGGCTTTTATGCTTTTACCAAGCGGCATAATGTTTTGCATCACTAAATGCACACGCTTAGATTCTATAACTTCCTTAATAACCTTACGCCAGTTTTGATTACCAAACCCCGCACTTACGTTATTAACTAAATCGGTTTCGCGTTGTACGTGCCATGCATTAACTTGCTTTGACTGCGCCATGCTCATCGCGTTATCAACAACAGAAAGCAGTTCGCCTAACGGTTTACCTTTTTCGTAACCTACAATACCCGTATTAGCTACCGAGCTTAACTCTTGGTTTTGTTGGTACTGCGTGAAGCGCGATTGCAGGTTTTCACCAAAGCGCTCAGCTTCTTTTAAAGGAATGTGGGGGAGTACTACCGCAAAATCAGAGCTGTTTAATCTAAATACTTGGCTACCCGTGTAAGTGCCGCTTATGTGCTTAATAATATCGGCAACGCCTTTAACGTACTCGTCACCTTTTTGATAACCACGGCTTTGGTTTATAGCTTGTAGTTCGCTACAACGAACCATAGCTAAAGAGCCAAATGTACTTTGCTCAGTGTTTTCAATATTTTTTTCGTAGTACTCAACAAACATATTACGATTACCAAGCGAGGTAATTACATCTTTGTACGCTTCATGCTTGATAGTCATAGCAGCGCTTTGTATGTCTTCGTTCTTGTTTTTTAAAAAATGTGATAACCGATTAAAGCTAGGTACTAAATCTTTTCCCATTTTTTTCAATCGAGTGCCATCTAATGCTGTTTCTAAATCATTATCAACTTGGTTTTGATTGATATAAATATCGATAATGTCAGCAACTGTTGTACTTATATTTTTATTTAAATGATAAAAAATAGATTTCATTAGAATTATTGGAATAATAACTAAAATGGCAGAAATCAAAATAACAATAAAAAGGGAAGTTTGTAGCTGCGATGCTAAATGCTCAATGTTAAGTACAAATTCAACTTTTATATCTGCGGCATCGTTTACAGCAAACTGTGGGCGTACAGAGTTAAAGTTAGAGAGTACAAAATCAGCAAACATTGGTAATTGAGTAGGGGGGTTAATGCTAAATACTTCAGCACCTTGGTAATCTCTTAGGGTAAAGCTTGAAAACGTATTACCATCTGCAATTGATTGTTTTAAATTTTGAGCAGAAATATCGTCTAAAGAAAGGTCATTAATATACTTAGTAACAGTTGTTTGTGCATTTTTTTGTGCATCACTTACCGCAGTATCAAAGCTTATAGATATGAAGTAGCTTCCTGCTGCAACACACAATAACCAAGAGATAATTTGTATAAAAATAAGTTTTTTAAATCCAGCCATGTTTTCAGTCTTTTAATAATCAAAAGGGAAGGAATCAAGTCCTTGATTAATAAACTAAGTACAGCGCATTAAAGAATTAAACTAATGCTTTAGTTATATAAGGAAGAGTAGTGGAAATAGCTTGGAATGTCTATGAAATTCTTAGAATTGGCTCCCCCTCCCCGACTCGAACGGGGGACCTGCGGATTAACAGTCCGTCGCTCTAACCAACTGAGCTAAGGGGGAACTAAAGTACTGATATTATTATGATGATTTGGCTCCCCCTCCCCGACTCGAACGGGGGACCTGCGGATTAACAGTCCGTCGCTCTAACCAACTGAGCTAAGGGGGAACTACATCATAAACATAAACTTGGCTCCCCCTCCCCGACTCGAACGGGGGACCTGCGGATTAACAGTCCGTCGCTCTAACCAACTGAGCTAAGGGGGAATCGTTTATGGTTGAAAAACTTGGCTCCCCCTCCCCGACTCGAACGGGGGACCTGCGGATTAACAGTCCGTCGCTCTAACCAACTGAGCTAAGGGGGAAGCGTCTTGCCTTTCAACGGGGCGAAATATTAATGACCGAGCCGCAAAGTGTCAACATATAAAAGTCATAAATTGAAAAAAGAGGTTTATTCGTTGTTTTTGTGTTCGATCTGCGTGATTTATAGCTCTATTAAAGCTGTTTTTTTAAGAATTTAAGAATACTAATGCGAGTTTTATTATTGTTGAGTCTTTAAATTGGTTAAATTAAACACGCCATTAAAGCCACTTGTAATTAAAAAACAACTCAAAAACATAAAATTTCATTTTTTACTTTGGGGTATTCTTCGTATTTATTTACTTTTTTATTTTAATTTTCTAAAAATATACCTGCACGAATAGTCATAAAAGTATTTTTCCCCTTAATAGTGATCCAATTTTTATCTATAAATTGAGCATTTATTATCTTCGCTCAAAAATAGAACAATCAATAACTTAACTTTGTATTAAACGTTTTTTATTTATTAACGTATAACTATGTTAAGAAGAAAAATCGGCAAGCTTGCGTTTTCAGTGTGAGTTTATAAAAATGCCACAATTAGCAAATCAACAATTGGTTGGACCTCAGCGAAAATTGCGAGTCTCTCAAGGCCTTTATAAATGCGGCTTTGAATGAGTTATCCACGGTTTCTGTGGATAACTCTGTTTATGAAACTTTAAGAACATCATCGGCACCAATGTTTTAGGGTGCTACAACGATTTCAAGCTTTTAAATCACTATTTTTTATTTATTGTAAAACAGTAGGTTATGTTTTGGTGGCTAATAGATGTAACTCCATGAATGAATTTTTTCGTAACGATAAACCAAGTAGTTGCTTTGTGTAAAAAAGCATCAGATAACACAGGGTGTTTGTAATAAAAGTTATAAAAATGTGTTTTAATTGTTTTTTGGCGTGTTTAGGCTCTATTTTAACAAAAAGATGTAAAAACCAAGTTTTACTATTTTTTAGAATATTTACTTACGTAATTACATCAATTGTAGTGATAAATCCGTGGCTTGAACTGTCTTGATGCTTTAAAATGATTCGTTCAGTAAAAGAGGCCTATTTATTTCATGCGCGCAATTTCAAAATCTCAGACTCGCCCAGATTTACTAAACGATCCTATCTTGCCTACATTAAAGACGATGACCATACCGATGATATTCGGCATGATCACACTAATGATGTTCAACATTGTAGACACCTTTTTTATAAGTTTACTTGGCACCGAACCATTAGCTGCCGTGAGCTTTACATTTCCAGTTACTTTTACCGTTATCAGCTTAGCAATAGGGCTGGGGATCGGTACATCAGCAGTAATAGCGAAAGCGCTCGGCAGTAATAAAATTGATGAAGCACGTTTTGATGCCAGTATTTCTTTAATGGTTGGTGTGGTTTTGGTTATTGTGTTGTCATCTGTTGGATATTTACTGATTGACCCCATATTTACTTTGCTAGGAGCGGGCGCGCAAGTATTGCCGTTAATACACGAATACATGAATGTATGGTTTATCGGTAGCGTATTTTTAATAACCCCAATGATTGGTAATTCGGTACTGCGTGCCAGTGGTGATACCAAAACGCCAAGTATAGTAATGGGCGGAGCCGGGCTGATAAACGCCGTACTTGACCCAATACTTATATTTGGCTTTGGGCCGGTACCCGCGTTAGGAATTCAAGGCGCTGCCATAGCAAGTGTTGTTGCATGGTCGGTCGCTGTGGTTATTATTTTATATATATTAGCGGTTAAAAAACGTTTGTTGAGTCTCAAAGCGGGCAAGCAAACTGTAACTGGCGCTATTCGTAAAATATTAAAAATTGGTTTACCTGCTGCAGGTGCAAACATGCTTACACCCGTTGCAATGGCTGTAATGACCGCCTTAGTAGCGCATCATGGGCCAGAAGCCGTGGCCGCATTTGGAGTAGGAAGCCGGATAGAATCTATTGCAAGTATATTAGTGCTTGCGCTATCGATGACATTACCGCCATTTGTGAGTCAAAACTTTGGGGCTGGCAAATTATGCCGTGTCAAAGAAGCGTATACCGGCACACTAAAATTTGTGATGGTATGGCAATTTGCCATTTACGTATTACTAATTGCATTTTCAGGTGTTATAAGCCAATTATTTGGTAAAGAACAAGCCGTAATAGATGTAATTAAGCTCTTTATTTATACCATCCCACTAAGCTATGGCTTACAAGGGGTGATCATATTATCAAACTCATCGTTTAATGCTTTACACAAACCAATGAACGCATTGGTACTAAGCGTTATTCGTTTATTCATATTTTATGTACCATTTGCTTATATCGGCAACGAAATAGCCGGATTATTAGGGTTATTTATAGGCGCTGCCATAGGTAATTTATTTACAGCAATAGTGGCATATAAATGGTTTATGAAAAAACTAGAAGCGCTGAGCGGCGAATCGTTACAGGAGTGCAATAATTGAGCGACCATTTTCAGTTAAAATCACATTTCAAACCAGCAGGCGATCAGCCTACCGCCATTAAACAGCTATGCGAAGGGTTAGAAGCGGGGCTTGCACACCAAACGTTATTAGGTGCCACCGGTACAGGTAAAACCTTTACCATGGCCAATATTATTAGCGATTTAAACCGTCCAACAATAATAATGGCGCACAATAAAACATTGGCTGCGCAGCTATACGGCGAGATGAAAGAGTTTTTTCCTAAAAACGCGGTTGAATACTTTGTATCGTATTACGATTACTACCAGCCAGAAGCCTATGTTGTATCTAGCGACACATTTATTGAAAAAGATGCTTCGATAAATGAGCACATAGAGCAAATGCGTTTAAGTGCGACCAAAGCATTGCTTGAGCGTCGCGACACCATTATTGTGGCATCGGTATCGGCTATTTATGGTTTGGGTGACCCTAAATCGTACATGAAAATGATGCTGCTTTTAAAAGTGGGCGAAAAAGTAGATCAACGCGACATGCTACGCCGCCTTGCTGAAATACAATATACCCGCAATGATATAGATTTTAGCCGAGGTACATACCGCGTACGTGGCGAAGTAGTTGATATATTCCCAGCAGAATCAGACACTTTTGCTGTACGTGTAGAAATGTTTGATGATGAAATAGAGCGCTTAAGTATTTTTGACCCGCTTACCGGTGCAATTGAAAAGCACATAGTGCGCGCTACTATTTATCCTAAAACGCACTATGTTACCCCGCGTGAAAAAATACTTGGCGCTATCGAAAAAATAAAAGAAGAACTAAAAGAGCGACGCGCCCAGTTACTCAGTGCAAACAAATTAGTAGAAGAGCAACGTGTAGCTCAGCGAACGCAATACGATATAGAAATGATGACCGAGCTTGGTTATTGCTCGGGTATAGAAAACTACAGCCGTTATTTATCGGGTCGTACACCAGGCGATCCGCCGCCAACATTGCTTGATTACCTACCTGATGACGCATTAATGATTATTGATGAATCGCATGTAACCGTATCGCAAATTGGTGCAATGTATAAAGGCGACAGAAGCCGTAAAGAAAACCTTGTTGAGTATGGTTTTAGAATGCCCTCAGCAATGGATAATAGGCCACTGCGTTTTGAAGAATTTGAAGCCATAGCACCACAAACTATTTATGTATCGGCAACGCCTGGCGACTTTGAGTTAGAGCGCTGCGCGGGCGAAATAGCAGAGCAAGTAATTCGCCCAACAGGGCTGCTCGACCCACTTATAGAAGTACGTCCTGTGGGCGATCAGGTTGATGATTTACTCTCAGAAATATACAAAAGTGTGGAGAAGGGCGAACGCGTACTGGTAACTACACTTACTAAACGTATGTCTGAGGATTTAACAGACTACCTAAGCGAGCATAATGTAAAAGTACGTTACTTACATTCAGACATTGATACCGTTGAGCGCGTAGAAATAATTCGTGACTTACGAGCAGGCGTGTTTGATGTGTTAGTGGGTATTAACTTACTGCGAGAAGGCCTTGATATGCCAGAAGTGGCACTTGTTGCCATACTTGATGCTGACAAAGAGGGTTTTTTACGCTCGGCTCGCTCGCTGATACAAACCATTGGCCGTGCTGCGCGTCACTTAGATGGCCGCGCTATTTTATATGGTGACAGAATTACAAAATCAATGGCAAAAGCCATGGACGAAACAGCACGCAGGCGCGAAATTCAGCATGCATACAACGTTGAGCACGGTATAGAGCCTCATGCTCTGGCTAAAAAAATACTTGATGTAATGGATGTAGGCGAGGAAGCGGCTCCTAAAGACAACCTTAAACTTATACGTAAAGAGTCTAAAAAGGTTCTTAGTGCGAAAGAAATTGCCGTGCAAATTAAGCAGCTTGAAACCAAAATGCATGCATACGCAAGCGACCTAGAATTTGAAAAAGCGGGCTCTGTTCGCGATGAAATACATGAACTACAACAACAGTTGATTAATTAAAAATGACAGCAAACTTTACACCTCTTATTACTGCGCTTGAAGACGCACCAATTTTAAAAAATGAACTGTGTCGTGTTTTTCATGGCCGAGGCCACAGTGTCGAAGCATTAAGCCATGTTAATTTAGACTTTTACCCGCCCAGTTTATTTTTGGTTTCGTACGATGAAATTGACGAGCAAACACTAAGCGAGCTCACCAATGTTGTGTGGCAGTGGGCACAAGAAAACCAGCCAGAGCTTATTACGTCACTTGTGTACCAGCAACGTGCTGGCGTACAAAGCCAAAACACCGTGGTTTATGGGCAATTACCTAACCCACATGTTGTAACCGAAAATGGCATTCGCTTTTTGGTTGATTTACAGAGCCGCCAAAATACCGGAATATTTCCCGATATGCGCAGCGGCCGTGAATTTGTAATGGCTAACAGCAAGCATGGCAAAGTGCTTAATTTGTTTTCATATACGTGTGGGTTTTCGCTTGCCGCCATGCAAGGCGGGGCAGATCATGTGATGAACATGGATATGAGCAAAGGCGTGCTTAAAGTCGGCAAGCAAAACCATCAGCTAAATGGTTTTGAGCGCGGCGTAAGTTTTTTACCTCACGATATTTTAAAATCGTTTGGAAAACTAAAAAAAGCAGCCCCGTTTGATTTAATAATAGTTGATCCGCCAAGCTTTCAAAAAGGCAGCTTTATATTAACTAAAGACTATCAAAAAGTGCTGCGCAGGTTACCAGAGCTACTTTGCGATACTACACAATTACTATTGTGTGCGAATAGCCCAGAGCTTAGCGAAGATGCGTTTAAAGCATTAATAAACGAGCACACCCAAGGTGCAGTTGAATTTGTTGAGCGCCTAGCCCCCACCGAGCGTTTTATTGAAGTAGACAGCGACAAAAGTTTAAAAGCGCTTGTCTATAAAACGTCACAAACACCTGCTTAAATGAAGCTCAGTAAACGCCTAACTGCCATTGATACATTAATTTCGCAGCATCACGATATTATTTGGGATTGTTGCTGCGACCATGGTTATTTAGGCATGGCGCTATTAAAACGCGCAGCTGCAAACCACGTTATTTTTGTAGATATAGTCGCCACTTTAATGGACGATTTAGAAGAGCAATTATCATCTATTAATAAATTACAAAAAACCTGTGATAAAAATCCGCAGTGGCAGGTCTTATGTCAGGATGTAGGCAAAATTGAAATTGCTCAAAGTAAAAGCCAAGTAGTTGTAATAGCAGGTGTTGGCGGTGAGCTGTTATTAAGTTTAGTACAACAAATTATTGCTAATAACGCAGTGGATCATTTAAATAATGTTCGGTTTATTTTATGCCCCGTGCATCACACTTATAAGTTGCGAGTGGGTTTAAAACAACTTGGTTTAGGGCTTATAAGTGAGCAAATAGTTTACGACAACAAACGCTTTTATGAAGTGATTGAAGTGAGCTTTAATACCAATAATGAGATTAGCCGTACCGGCAACAAAATGTGGGACTTTGCTAGTACAGAGCACACTATGTACCAACGGCAACTCATAAATCATTATAATAAAATGCTCAATAAAGATAAGCCATACTATCAAAAAGTTATAACAGACTATCAAGAACTCACCGATAGTTAAAAAAGCCCAAAAGTAGGGCGTACATGTGATCTAATTACGACATTGACGACGTAATGTGTTCATAGTTTATATCGCACAACGCGAGTTTATTTGGTTTATTTATGTCAGATAACAAGAGTCACATTAATCATTTGCTTAGCAATGAGCAAAAATGGCAACACAGTTACGAGCAACCTATTTCTTATGCACCCCTTGTGCAATTGGCTAATAGTAATTGGGTGGTGCCACAGCATTTTTTACGTTACAAGCACACGCTTGAAAGCGTTAACGAAGTACTTGAGAGTATTGAATTTTCGGCTCACTTTAGAGTGCTTGCTGCACAAAAAGGTGAAGAAATTTACCTGCAAGTAGCAGTGCTGAGCCCTGATAACTACCAAAAAAGCGCATCTACTAATGAAGCCAAAGCTAAAAAACTATTATTTGGCAGACGCTGGATTGTAGAGGAAAACCTACCTACTTCAGAACTTATCCAAACTGCATTTTTAGCGTTAAAAGTAGCGCGAGAACATGAAGTAAGAGAGCTTTTTCAGTTAATGCAAAGCGGCGCAACAAGCACGCCATTTAACAATCACCACGACTTACCTGTAATGGCGCAAAACCCTGAACTTGTTAAAAGCGAAACGGTTACAAGTAACTTTGATGAAGTGCTTAAACGTATTGTATTTGCAGGAAAAAGTATTGAGCTTAAAAGTCAGCAGCAAGTAGCCGAGCAACATTTATATACTGTTGAGCTGTTGTGTGAGGATTGCCAGCTTAGCGAGTTTAATAAAAAAACAATTTCGTTTTTAACAGCAGACTCATCCGCTAATAGTTTTTTACACGGCTTAATTGCGGCATTGGTGGCCACAAGTAATGACTACGTAAACGAGCAGTTCAAATACAAAGGTTTTGCCCGTTTTAGTAAGCACGTTGCAGTTGAACAAATAGGTAACCTAAGTATCGCTATGCGCTCGCCAAGTACCGTAGGGCTTTGCTCTATGGGTAAGCAACATGCTAATCAGTTAAACTTTGAGATAGACAGTGGGCGAGCACCACAGGGCTGCGGGCAAGCTATTGGTGGGTTTTTAGCTGCTCACGGCATTGAGCAGCCAGAAAATGCGCATTTATATCCAAATTACTTATAACAACTTAAAGTTTGTTAATTTCATCTTTAACGTTAAAGCTTGAATCAGTAACAATAGCCTCAAGTGTTTGTACACGCTCTTTTAATGCAAGCACTTGTGCGTTTGTTTCAGCTAGTTGTTTATGGGCATCGCTGTTGTTGTTTTGCATTTTATGCTTAAACTCAAGGTGCTTTTTATACATATCGTAAACTACTCCTGAGCCAACCGAAATTAGCACAATAAGTACAATCATCGTAGTTCCAGACATAACCTCATTCCTTATCATTTTATTATTCGTTTATGGTTAAAGTATAACCTTTAAGCGCTTTTGATAAAGCTGACAATTGTAACTTAATTTGTATACTTTATTTAATTCAGCTTTAAGCGTGTTCATCATTTATACACTTTAGATATTGTTTAATAGTCGTCTAATCTCCATATAATAAACATATTTTAAATAATACAGTGAGTTGCTATGTTAAATAATAAAATTCCACCGGTTATAGTGGTACTGTTTTTTGCAGGCATAATGGCGCTTATTGCGCATTACAGTGTTATTGATTTTACCGCCTTTATTACCTACTTAGCAGCAAGTTTGGTCATTATTGGGTGTGTTTTTTGTATTGCAGGGGTAGCGAGCTTTAAAATAGCAAACACCACAGTAAACCCAAATAAACCTGAGCAAGCATCAAAACTTATTACGAGCGGCATTTATAAAATTTCGCGTAACCCAATGTATGTGGGTTTTGCATTTATTTTAGCAGGGTGGGGTGTTTGGTTAAGTTCCTTGTGGGCGCTTTTATGTATTATCGGGTTTATTGCGTATTTAACGTTTTTTCAAATAATACCCGAGGAGCGTGCGCTCACTAAATTATTTGGTGAAGAGTTTACCGCCTATAAAGCGCGCGTAAAACGCTGGCTGTAATCAATACCATTGACTTAAAACCTGACAAACAAAAAAGGCTATCGATGATAGCCTTTTTTTGTTTGCAGCAATTGTATTACTAATTAATTGCGGCTTATTCGTATTCTAACGGGTCTGTAATGTTATTTAGTGCAAATGCTTCAAGGCGTTCTTGGCACGCGCCACATTTACCACAGGCCTTTTCACGGCCGTTATAACAGGTCCACGTTTGGCTGTAATCTAAACCCATTTCAATACCGTCGGTTAAAATACCAATTTTAGTATTATTTAAATACGGGCTAAAAATTTCTACCGCGTCGTAGTTAGCAATACGACACACATCATCCATTTTTTGCACAAATTCAGGACGGCAGTCAGGGTAAATAGCATGATCCCCAGAATGAGCGCCGTAATAAACTTGGCTAGCTTTAAGTGATACCGCGTAACCAACAGCAAGCGAGAGCAAAATCATATTACGATTAGGTACAATCGTACTTTTCATGCTTTCTTCTTCGTAATGGCCTTCAGGTACGTCAATATCATCAGTAAGTGATGAGCCACCAATAAGTTGGTTAATCGCCGAAATATCAACAATTTTATGTGGAACGTTTAATTTTTCACACACACTTGCCGCTACTTTAAGCTCTTTTACATGACGCTGACCATAGTCAAATGAAAGGGCATATACATCATGGCCTTGTTGCAGGGCTTTATTTAATACGGTAAATGAGTCCATACCGCCGGAATAAATAACAACTACTTTTTGCGTCATATCTGTTTTGCTCTTAGTTTTAATAGAGGTTTATATCAGGGCGCGATATACTACACGGCCGCAGCTTAAATAACAATTTTTGCACAGCGCTTTTTGGTTTTTTAATAGTAGCAATTTGGCTGCTAGGTAGTAAGTGAGATCTCTTTTGTACAAAATTAATGAAGTGTTTGAAACCATTCAAGGTGAAGCTAGCTTTACTGGCACACCCTCAATATTTTTACGTCTGCAAGGTTGCCCTGTAGGCTGCTCTTGGTGCGACACCAAGCAAACGTGGGATGTTGATAATGTATATAAAGTATCGCTGGATGAAACCGTAGAAAAAAAAGCCGACTCAGATCATTGGGCTAACGCCAGTGCAGAGCAAATTTTAGCTTTGTTTCAATCACGTGGTTACACCGCAAAGCATGTTGTAATTACTGGCGGCGAGCCATGCATGTTTGATTTAAATCCAGTATGTAACTTATTACATGAACACGGTTTTAGCACACAAATAGAAACCAGCGGCACGTTTGAAATACTCGCCCCAGAGCAAACATGGGTAACGGTATCGCCAAAAATCAATATGCGCGGCGGTTATGAAGTACTCACCAGCGCTATGAAGCGTGCCAATGAAATTAAACACCCCGTTGCCATGCAAAAGCATGTAGAAGAGTTAGAAGAATTATTTGCTAAAACAGGCGTTAACCCTAAGCTTGTTTATTTGCAGCCAATTAGCCAAAAAGTATCAGCAACAAAATTAGCAATCGACACCTGTATTGCCAAAAACTGGCGCCTATCAATACAAGTACATAAGTATTTAGGAATTAGTTAAAGCCAGCTTAAAGTTATATTACGTATGTTGGGTAGAGCGAAGCTAAACCCAACAAATCTCCACTTCCGCACCATTTTCTAATAACGTTTTATAATATTTAAATACGTAGGTCGGATAAGCGAAGTACCATCCGACAACCCTAAAACTCATATCTTCTTCGCTAATAGCCATAACTAGTTTACTATGCGCGACTTAAAAATATTCTACTACTTACCACTAGGCTTATATGTCCGCAAACGCGCTTTACACCGACCTTTCTGATTACTACGACTTAATGTGTGCAGATATTAATTATCAAGCCCAAAGCAATTCTATTCACAGGCTGCACCAAATTTTTGGTAATGGCGCAAACACCCATCTCGATTTAGCATGTGGCACCGGCCCGCATGTACGCCACTTTATTGATAACGGTTATAAAAGTAGTGGGCTTGATTTAAACCAGCCAATGCTAGATAAAGCAAAAACTCGCTGCCCAGAAGCGCAATTTTCGTTGCAAAACATGAGTGAATTTAAGGTAACCGAGCACTTGGATTTAATTACCTGCTTTTTGTATTCAATCCATTACTGCGACGGCATTAATAAGTTAAAAGAATGCCTTGCCAGCGTACACAGCGCATTAAACGTAGGTGGAATATTTTGTTTTAACACGGTTGATAAAAACAAAATCGACAGCGATTCATTTGTAGAGCACACAGCAACAAGCGAAAATAGCTTCTTCACATTTCGTTCTGGCTGGCACTATAGTGGCAGCGGCAGTAAACAGTTATTAAAACTCAGCATAGAAAAAACCACCGCAGACAAAACACTCGTATGGCACGACGAGCACCCAATGGTCGCTTTTAGTTACACCGAGCTTAAAGAAGCCTTAAAACCGTACTTCGAAATTCACATATTTGAACATGACTACGACAAAATAACCCCATGGGCACAGCGCTCAGGCAACGCCATTTTTGTCTGCGTAAAAATTTAAGTTAAACACGTACGTTGGGTAGAGCGTAGCGAAACCCAACGAGCTCCATACCCACGGCCAATACCCACACCCAATAACCCCGCATTATATATTTGAAAACGTAGGTCGGATAAGCGAAGCGCCATCCGACACAGTAGCTTGTTTAAGTTTCGGCGAATATAAACAGCTAATTAATTATGATGTATGAAGTCAAGATTTGACCCCTATGGCTGTTATTGACTGCCTATTTATCCCTCCCTCGATCATGCTTTCACTTAACAAAAATTCTTAATAACTAGCATAAAAAAAGCGTTGCCCTTGAACAACGCTTTTCTGTATTTATCTAATAGCTGGTAGCTAACTTACTGTGCCGCTACTTATTCTGCAGCTAAATAGTCCAAAACTACTTGATGGTGATCTTTGGTTTTAAACTTATCAAATAGGTGTTTAATTTTACCGTCTTGGCCTACTAAAAACGTTAGGCGATGAATACCATCGTACTCTTTTCCCATAAATTTTTTGTAGCCCCATACACCAAATGCTTCAGCAATGGCGTGGTCTTCATCGGCTAATAGGTCAAAATTAAGCTCTTTTTTAGTTTCAAAGTTTTTAAGGCGCTTAATTGGATCTGGGCTAATACCTACAACGCGGGTGTTAAATTTAGCAAGCTGTGCTTGCTCATCGCGGAGGTTTTCGGCTTGTACAGTACAACCCGGCGTTGACGCTTTAGGGTAAAAGTACACAAGCACTTGTTGCTCTTTTAACAGCTCGCTTAATGTTACTGTTTCGTCGTTTTGGTTTTGTAGGCTAAAAGCGGGTGCAGTATTGCCAGCTTGTAATGGACTAATTGTGTTCATGTTTAGCATCCTTAACGAATTCGTTTAAAAATATAATCTACGTTTAGTGTGTGAGAAAGGCTCTCAAAACTAATTTTAAATTGATCTATATCTACATCAACAGGTATGTTGAATTCAAGTTCACAACGCATTTTTATGTTGTCTTCTTGGGAATAAGTGTCTGACTTAAGTGAGCAAATACTAATATTATTGTCGGCAAAAAAGCGCGTTACTTTGCTCAATGTGCCAGGGGTGTCTATGCCTGTGTATTCTAGTGTGTAACCTGCACAAAACTCGCTAGGAGTATGACTTGCTGTACGCTTCATCATGGTTAGCAGGCCAAGTTCCATGGCTTTAGTGGGCAGTACGTGCTCTATGCGGCTTATTGCCGACATGTCGCCGCTAAGTAGCATTATGAAGGTAAATTCGCAGCCTAAAATAGCAATACGGCTGTCAATAATGTTGCAGTGGCAATCGCTAACCAGTTGAGTTAGTTCACTTACTATACCGGGTCTGTCTTCGCCAATCGCTGTTAAAACAATTTGATGATTTGAAAATGCAGTCATGAGTTCAAATACCTTGTTACTTGGATTATATCAACCGAGTTGGCAACACCAAAAATACACACGAGAAGTTGCACGGCGGCGAAGTTTAACACAAAAAGGGCTCTAAACTACAGCACACGCTAATTAAGCGCTTTTAAAGTGCGGTGTTTCTTGTTTTTACTGGCACGGGAAAGTACCATAGCTAAAATTTGCTTATTTGCGCTTAGTTGCTTACTAAGTTGAAGTGCTGAACTTTATTGCATTTAGGCAGCCAAATAATAAATGTAAAGTTAATATTGATTTTACACTGAACCAAATCGGTATTACCCACTCATATATTTGTTAAAACAATTAAAGGGTATGCTAAGGAGAAATATCTGTGCAGTATTGGATCCCAAAAGCACTTGCAGTAAGTGTATTGGTAAGTTTATCAGGGTGTAGTGTATTTATTAATAAGGCACATGACGAGCGTAATTATCGTACGCATGAGCCTGTAAAAGCACCAGCGTCGTTATCTCAACCAGCTCAAGACCCAGTTTATAAAATGGATGTAGGTCAATACGACAATAATCCTGAAGCTACAAATTACCGCCCACCGGCACAAGTATTAACAATTGCGAAAGGCAGTTGGGTAGAAGAGACAGATAAACAGGCGCGTATTTATTTTGATAAAAATGATGGCATTGCTGATTTAGATGAGTTTCTTTGGGATACGATTAAATCTGTCCTAGCTGATAATAATGCAGGAACTACTAAAGAAGATAAGCTACTTGGTATTATTGAAACTGATTGGTACTCAATCATTAAAACCGAAGAAGGTTTTTGGTGGTGGGGCGATGAAGTTAACGATGATTTAGAGAAGTTTAGATTCACTATTGAAGAAAAGTCACATCAACGCACTGCGTCTTTACGTGTAGAGCTGATTGATTTTAAAGGTGATAAAACGCTAACAGACTTACTCAAGCAGCAGCTAGAAGTACGTGCGCTTAACCAAGTAGTGAGCGAGTTTGATTACCGTTACCGTCAACTTGAAGTTGATATGCGTAAACGCCAAGGTATTATTTCTCTTGAAATGGGCTTTGATAATAAAGGTAATGCAGCACTTGTAACTGAGCAATCTTACGACGCTGTGTTTGACCGTTTCTCTGGGTTTTTAGAGCGCTTGTCGTTCTCTATTGTTGAAATTAACCCAGATACGGGCTTAATTACTGCAGATTATACTAAACCAGAAACAAGCGTTTGGGATTCAATTTGGGGTGATGACGTAGCTCAACTACCTATTGATGAAGGCCAATACCAAATTTTAGTAAGTAAAACAAAAGAAGGCGGTACTAGCTTAACGTGGATGGATGATAAAGGCGAAACGCTTGAGCCAGGTACTATGAATGGTTTACAACAAGCATTAGAAGCAGCACTCATTCAGCGCGGCATTAAAATTTAAATAATAATAAGTTTTACCACAAAAAGAGCGCTATGCTCTTTTTGTGGTTTTTATAGGTTAAACAATATGTCTCAGCTACCTGAACGTTCACACTATACGTGGCGCACTTGGTTTACTTTTTTGGTTCCTTCGTTAATTGGTGTGTTTTTATTTATGACACCCATTAGTACTTCGCAAGGGATGACCATTCCTATTGCCGTTATGGCAAAAGCGGTTCAAGCAATGATGCTTGGCTCTGCTCAAGCAATTATTACCCTCATTATTTGTATTACAGGGGTTATTTCTGTAATTACTAAAGTGTTTAAACCCGCCGCTATATGTAACTCACCTTTGTTAAAGCATTTATTTGATGTGAGCTGGACATGGCTGGTGGTACGCTTATTTGGTATGGCGTTTGGTTTGATGACGTACTTAAGCCTAGGCAGCGAGATGATTACCTCGGCCAATACTGGCGCACTGGTATTAAATGACTTATTGCCTGTGTTGTTTTCGGTATTTATTTTAGCGGGCTTATTACTGCCGCTATTAATTAACTTTGGTCTATTAGAGCTTGCTGGTACGTTAATGACCAAAGTAATGCGCCCTGTATTTGGTGTACCAGGTAGAAGCGCGGTTGACTGTACTGCATCGTGGTTAGGTGATGGCAGTGTGGGTATTTTGATGACTGCAAGGCAGTACGATCAAAAGCACTATACACAACGCGAAGCGGCTATTATTGGTACTACGTTTTCAGCGGTTTCAATTACATTTAGTTTAGTGGTGCTTGGGCAAGTTAAACTTGAATACCTATTTGCACCGTTTTACGCAACGGTATGTTTAGCCGGTATTGTTGCCGCTATTATTGTGCCGCGATTACCGCCACTGCGCTTTAAAAAAGACTTACTCATTGATGGCACTGAGCCAGATAGAGACGCTGAAACAATTCCGGGTCATAAAACTTTATTTGGCCATTCGTTAGATGTTGCACTAGCTAAAGCAGATAACTCAACGGGTGTTAAAGGCACTATAAAAGAGGGCGTACATAACGCGCTTGATATGGTGTTTGCTGTGTTACCTGTAGTTATGGCGGTAGGCACATTTGCACTGATCATTGCTGAGCATACGCCTATATTTCAGTATTTAGGTATGCCGTTTGTGCCATTTTTAGAGCTATTGCAAGTACCCGAAGCAGCCGCAGCGTCGCAAACTATTATGGTAGGCTTTGCTGATATGTTTATTCCGTCAATATTAGCAGCAGGGACTATTGAAAGTGATGTAACGCGCTTTATTATTGCCGCAATGAGTGTAACTCAGCTTATTTATATGTCTGAGGTAGGTGCACTTTTACTTGGCAGTAAAATACCGGTAAATATTTTAGAGCTATTTATTATATTTATTTTGCGAACGCTAATTACTTTACCTGTTATTGCGCTAATGGCGCATTGGCTAGTAGGCTAAATTAGCAAAAATATATTTAGCGAATTGGTATTATTGAAAAAGCCCTGATTGATCAGGGCTTTTTTGTGTCTGTTGTATTTTTTATATTGGCGTTGGGCTTTATAAACTCCTGTTTTGCAGAGAGTCTAATCA
This sequence comes from Pseudoalteromonas sp. SR41-7, assembly GCF_014163935.1. Classification (NCBI taxonomy): domain Bacteria; kingdom Pseudomonadati; phylum Pseudomonadota; class Gammaproteobacteria; order Alteromonadales; family Pseudoalteromonadaceae; genus Pseudoalteromonas; species Pseudoalteromonas sp. SR41-7. Next base: position 67,994 of record NZ_JACJEF010000016.1, read on the forward strand.
GCGCAATATTACCAATGATAATGGCAAGAACAACAGCGACAATAATTACAATATGCCAAGTTTGCATCGCAGTATCACCTAAACTTTAGTACGTTTAAGTGTGACCGCTTTGCACTATAACAGCAATTGATTTACTCAAAAATACAATCAATAACGTTAAAAACGTCTCGCTACCGAAAGCGTTAAAAAGTTAAGCCCAGGGTTTGGCTCTTTAAAGCCTGCATTTGAATAGTGAATAACGCGAAGGGCAACATTGGTGTGGCCAAAATCGGCTACAAGGCCTATGCGGTCTTCAAACTGGTAGTGAGTACTTATGTTTTTACCGGCAAACTGCGTTTCATCAATCAGTGATACACCAATGCCTGCTTCTACATAAAATGGGGTGTTGTTAAAACTAAAAGCAGGAAATTGCAGTACAGGTGACATAGCAAGTACTAGGTTTGATTGTGTTTCATCGCCGTGGCGGTATTCCCACATGTTTACGCTGGTTTCAAAGTAAAAGCGTGCATCACCAATAAGGTTTTGCATACCAGGTGCATGATACTGATACGCAAGCTTAACGCCGTTTACGTTACCTTCGCCTTTGAGAAAGTCAACGGCATAACCGTGGTCCGATTGAGCAAAAGCAAGCTTGCCAAAAAGTGAAACTACTAATACAAAAGAGATAATAAGTGTTTTAAGTGACGTTTTCATAGGTGCCAAAGGTTCGTTTGATTTAAGTTGATAACTAAATGATAAGGGCGGCCTGTTAACAATTACAATGAGGACAAAATGCCGGTTGTATATGAGCTGTTAATGGAGCTTTCTAACTGCTTGAATTTATTTTAGTTATTCAATTGGTGCTATTTTGGCATTAATAAGTTGCTTATTTGTGCCTTTTTTATTGCGTATAGTTCGCGTAAATTACAGCCATCTTAATCACACAGACATATACAATTATGAAACTCTTTAAACTATTCGTTTTAGCCACTGCTTTTTTTAGCAGTTCGTTATTTGCACAAGCTCAGCAATCACCAGATCAGTTACTTGAATCGGTAGCCGACAAGCTTTTTGCAGATATTGGCCAAGTAAACTCAAAAGGTACAGCCAGCAAAGACGCGATGGCTGCCATTGTTGAAAAACGTTTAATGCCACATATTGACGTTAAGTTTGTGTCGTTTAAATTATTAGGTAAACACATTAAAGGTATTGAGCGCGAGCAAGCTGTTCAATTTATAGATGCAGTAGAGCATTACTTAACAGGCACTTACGCCGGTGCACTAATGAAGTACACGGGTCAAAAAGTAGTATTTGAGCGTAATAACGCAAAAAGTGACTCTGAATACGCAACAGTTAATACGCAAATTATTGAGCCAAATGCGCCTACTATCGACTTAAGCTTTAAGCTTCGTTTAGGTAAAAACAATGAGTGGAAAGTATACGATATTGTTGCTGAAGGCATTTCACTATTAAGTGCTAAACAAAAAGAGATTATTCAACGCATTTCTGATGTGGGTTTAGAGCAAGTTATTAGCGAGTTAAAAAGTAAATAGACTATTTGTCTGGCTCTGATTAAGCCCAACTCCAACCTCAAAAACGGCCAATTACTTATGTACTTGGCCGTTTTTATATTTTTGCTAAGGACAATACCAATCCATAGTAATACTTAATCATTTAGAGCAAGTAAACAACAAAATTTTTGCCTTGCTATCACACGGTTTTCTACCTCAAAATAAATCACTTAATTAAGCGAATTGGTATAATCCTAAAGGATTGTTGTTATTGCGTAATTTTGCGCTAGCAGCAAAACAAAGGTGTGCTAGAATATCGGCACTTTGATTAAGCGTGGTGTCAGCTTAAAACTGATATAACTTACCACCCCCAAGCCACACTGGAGTTGTGTTGTTTTAATGGAAAATGTACTGATTTGGCCAAAGGAATACCCATTACTTATTAAAGGACTGGTAGAACAAAACGGTGCCTTTATTTTAGATGCTTTGGAAGCTTGGCCTGCTTGTCGTTCTACAAATGAAGACGATGGTGTATGCACCACCGTGCTGCCACCTATTTATTATTTGGCATGGCTAACCCCGCTGGAGCCATTTGAAGAATGTTACTTTCAACATATCTCTGAATATGACGAAGACGCACAAGCGTATATTAGTGCGGTTAAAAGCCATTACTACGATAATGAATACACCCCTGAAAGCCTAGTACTTATGCTGTGCCAGCGCCTTGAAAAATACGCAAGCGTGGCTGCACAAAATACCATAGATACGCCACTGTCTTTAGTTGATTTATTTTTTAGTAAACGCTATTTCACCTTAATTGAGCATGCGTTAAATAATAAAAGTAAACTCTCGGCAAAGGACACATTAGCGCTTTGGAAAGAAGTTGATTTTAGAGAGCGCCTAAGTGCGTTTATTCCAGAGTCTATTGCTGATTTAGATACTCTCTCTGAACTTGCCAGCGAAAAAGTAGCTGCGGGTAAAGACTATTTTACGCTGCTTACGCAGGTTTCTCCTGATGTTGACTCTGTTGTTCTCTTAGAAAAAGCTTTGCTTACTCATTTACGTAAAAAAACAGCTAAGCAAACAATGGCTATGCGTTTTATTGAACAAGGCGCTACTGGTGTACTTGCTGATGAAAATAATAAAACAGCCTTTATGTGGGCCGCCGAAAAAGGCTTTGTAAATGTGATCGAAACACTACTTGCAAAGCAAGACAAAAAAGCGACAGATAACTTAGGTAATACTGCGCTTCATTATGCTGTGTTTGCTAAAAATGAGTCGTTAATGGTGCTGCTTATTAAAGCCGGATACGATTTTAGAGCACGTAATAAAGAAGGTTTAAGCTGTTACCGTTTAGCGGTGAGTATTAAAGCTAATAACTTAGTTAAATGTTTAGAGCGTGACTTTGGTATTAAAGAACTTTCGCCAGAAGGGCAGTTCGATCGCATTAAAAAAGTGCATGTGCTACATGCTATTGTGACTATATTGCTGCCTTTACAGTTGTTTTTCTTTTTTGATGAAACCCTCTCAATTAAAAGTGAGCTGACGCTGGGTTTAACTATGACTGCGGTGATTTGTTTTTTCTTTGCGACCACATTAAAGCGCTGTGCGCTATATCCACATATTAAACACCCTTGGGGTTTATTTGTGCTTAGAGGCTTTTCGTTTATTAGCTTAATTGCTCAAATAGGGTTGGCGAGTATTGTGGTGCTAGCTGCCTTGAGCGATTTAGTTTAGCTAGTTTTAAACAATTAATAAAAAACGCGCTTAAAGTAATTTAAGCGCGTTTTTTTGTATATAGCGTTTATGGTTAAGCCTTATTTACCGTGCTCATTTGCTGCTTTTTCTTCAGCTAATTCTTCTTTAAGCTTACGGATTTTTAAACCTTGTTCTTGTCCGCGGTGTCTTGCGTAGTAAGTACAACCAATAAACATTGAAGAGGCAAACACAAGCTCTAACAACACCCAAATTAATTCATCTGGTGCTGCCCACAGCATGGTAAGACCGTGGATAAAATAAAGCATTACAATAAAGTTAGCCCACGCATAGGTGTATGTGTTGTCTTGAATTATGCCTCTTAGCGGCAGCAGTAAAGGAATGATAGGAAAAAACAATGACACCCAACTAGTATTACCGTCTAGAGGGGGTACAAAACACATCCACAAAGGAATCAGAATAAGTAAACCAACATAGCCAAATAGTGCTGCACGTTGAAATTTTACCGTAATCGGCTTTTTAGCTGGACTGTCAGCTGTAGTCATTTAAGTTTTCTCGCAATGTGAGTAAGGCGTTTACCAACGCTTTGGCATATTTTAATTTCGTCTTTGCTTAGCTGTGCACTATTAGCGCTGCCAGCGACGTGTGTTGCACCGTATGGTGTTCCACCGGTTTGTGTTGCAAGTAGTTCGGGCACATCATATGGCACACCCAGAAGCATCATACCGTGGTGTAATAGTGGCAAAGATAAGTTAAGTAAGGTTGCTTCATTTCCACCATGCATACTACTTGATGACGAAAATACACACGCTGGCTTATCGATTAATTGGCCTTTTAGCCACAAATCGCTGGTGGTTTCCCAAAAGCTTTTTGCTTGAGAGGCCATCATGCCAAATCGGGTTGGTGTACCAAATGCTAAACCATCGCAATTTATTAAATCATCTTTGGTGATCACAATATCGTGCGCATTTTTAGCCACAAAGGTGCGAAGTAGTGCACTAGCACCTTGTTGCTCTATCGACTCTGCTATCTCGTGAGCCATTGCTTCAACTGAGCCATGGCTTGAGTGATAAAGCACCACTATGGTTGCACTCATTATAAAACGCTTAGTACGTTTTCTGGTGGACGACCAATCGCTGCTTTATCGTTATTAACTACGATAGGGCGTTCAATCAATTTTGGGTATTTAACCATAGCGTTAATAAGTGCATCCTCATTTGTTTCATCTTTCAAATTAAGCGCTTTGTAGTCATCTTCTTTTGTGCGCATCATTTCACGTACGGATGAAAAACCAAGTTGGATTACAAGCGTTGAAATTTGCTCGTGAGTAAGAGGGTTTTTTAAATACTCTACAACACTTGGCTCTATCACTTTACTTTGCAGTAGTGCTAGCGTTTCGCGTGATTTAGAACAACGTGGGTTGTGGTAAATAGTAACAGACATAAAATGATTCCAAAGTGTGAATTGCGTCTATTTTAGGGTAAGCGCTTGCAGACTTAAAGTCTTGCAAGCTCTTTTTGTAAAAGTCGATACTGGGTAAGTAGTGCTTTTAAACGCTGTTGCTTTACAAGTTCGGTTGGCTCTACGAAGTTAAGTGCTTTTTGTACTTCGTCTGCGGCTTTTAAATAAGCACCGTATTGAGCCAATACATCGGCGTTCGCTTCGTGATATGAGGCTAATTTATCTTGTTTTTTATACGCATCAGCCAGAAGTTGCTTACCTAGGTTATGATCTGGCTTTTCGAGTAAAAAACTCTTCAAAATATTTTCGGCTAGTTCATATTGCTCAGCTTCAAGTGCTGCGTTGGCATAGTTAAGCGTAATTACCTGATTATTAGGGCGATACTGATTTAAATCGGCTAAAAATTTTACGGCTTCATCTGCCTTTTTTTGCGCGATGAGTAAATCGGTATGGGTATCTATATAAAATAGGTTTTTAGGATCGTTTTTTAAAAGCTCGTCTAGTATTGGGGCTGCTTCATCAAGCTTTTTTTGATCAAGTAAGCTAATAGCTAAACCGTACTTTAAAGCGGTGTTATCGTAGCTATTTTCGCGAAGTCGTTTTCTAAATAGGTCTTCGGCGTTTTCTGGTTTGTTGTCGTAGCGCGCAAGCACGCGGCTTTTAGCTAAATTAAACTCAAGACTGGCACTCATATGACGCACAGGAAATTGCTCTGCACGCAAACGTACATCAGATACTCGACTCTCTGGTAATGGGTGAGTAAGTAAAAACGCAGGTGGTTTATATTTATAACGAATTTGCGCGGCAAGTTTAGTTAAAAATTCGCTCGATGCACGGGCATCAAAGCCTGCATTGTTAAGCGTTTGCATGCCTATGCGGTCAGCTTCTTGCTCGGCTGAGCGACTATGCGTTAACTGACTAAAAGCAGATTGTGTTTGGCTGGCAGATATAATGGCAATACCCGCATCTGGTGCAACAACGGTTGCTAATATGCCGGCTATCATACCGGCAATAGTCAGCGCGCTGTTATCCTGTTGTTGTTGTATTCTTCGTGCTAAGTGGCGCTGTGTTACGTGAGCAATTTCGTGACCAAGCACTGAGGCAAACTGGCTCTCGTTATCGGCTTGAGCTATTAACCCTGTATGCACGCCTACATGGCCGCCATAAAAGGCGAAGGCATTTATTTCTGAGTTATTTATCCAAAAAAACGAAAACGGAAAGCGCACGTCATTAGCATTAGCAACGAGTTTACGGCCAATAGTTGTGAGGTATTCATCAAGCACTGGGTCATTTATTACTGGTGATGAGCCTCGTATTTGCATCATCATTACTTCGCCAATGGCTTGTTCTTTTTCGAGTGGCAGTGCTTGTAATGCAGATGTTCCTAAATCAGGAAGCGTAAAGTTCGTTTGCGCTTTTAAAGGTTCGCTTATTAATAAGCTAAACGTAAGCGCAGCACTGCATAAAGTGATAAATGCTGATTTTAGCTGCATTTTATTCCTTGTTAATTTGTTCGCCAATTGCAATTTTGGCTATGTCTATTTCGTCACTGCTTGCACGGCTGTCTTTTTCGCACAATTGGTATAGTTCTTTTATTGTGACTCCATCAAGCTTTACAACGTTCAATTCTCGCTGCAAAAAAGTAATAATTTTATGTACTACTTTGTGTGCATGTAAAATAATGGCTTTATCTGCTTTGTCGCCTCGTTCAAAATAAAAGCCAATAAATTTATGTAACTGACTTATTCTGATCAAGTTTTTCATTGAATGTGGGTCCCACACTCTAAACTCCATAAAGCGATTGTTTTTTATGTATTGATCAACAATAACATCTTTAGCATAAGGCTGTGCCCATAGCTCAAAGCCTCTGTCGGTAAACACTTGGTGCAACGCAATACGTGGCTTATGTTTGGTATGTATTTCACCTAAGTTATCTTCATAGCCTTCTAATAAATCTAAGTTCCAATTACGTTTATCTAAAAGTTGTTTAACTGCATTGTCGAACCCATGATCTAAAATTCCTTCTGATTCGCTTATTGATGAGGCAACAAGGTGATAAAAAGGAGGTAGTTCGCCCCAATTAATCTGCTTTTTAAACCAATTAATCTCTTTGAGTGTTGGATTACTTGGTAGTTGCGCTTTATTATGCGTGCCAGGCATTAACTTATCCTTACTGCTAGTTATGTTATAAGGATAAACTATTGCAGGAATTGTTTTAACAAAAAGTTACAACGGTTTGAGTATATAAATACGTAGACCGTAAATATGCGACTTATTATTCATTTACTATACGGATAAAGTAGTTATGGTAGAGCGCGATTTAAAAGAGTTTAAGTGTCCTCAGCAGTTTGTGCAGTTTAAGCTTGCGCTTCGAAGTGCACAGTCATCAAAACAACGCATCACTTTTAGTCTGAACAAAGGTGAAAGTGCGAACGACATTGAACGTTTTTTGCAAAAAAATGCTTATAGTTACAATTTTGATAAACAACGTGGGTTGTTATTAGTGGAGCCATTACATGTTTGAATACGTAAAAACATGGTACGAAAGGAAGTTCTCGGATCCTCATTCGTCTACCTTATTATTTTTATTATTGGTATCAGTTGCCTTACTTTACTTTTTTGGCGCGTTAATTGTTCCTGTGCTTGTTGCACTGGTTATCGCTTATTTACTAGATTGGCCGGTTGTTCATTTAGAGCGTGTTGGCTTAAAACGTTTTACTGCAACAATTATTGTAATGTTGATATTTATTAGCATTATGCTCACTCTTATTTTAGTTATTGGCCCAGTGCTTTGGAAGCAAACCAGTAACTTAGTGCAAGAAACACCGCATATGCTAGAGCAGGGGAAGTCTTATTTAATGGCTTTACCTGAACAATACCCAAGTTTAATTAATATAGAACAAGTACAAGCTATTGTTGCAACCGTAGAAGCTAAAATTATTGAGTTTGGTCAAGCGGTATTATCGTTTTCACTTACGTCTTTAAAAGATGTTGTTGCTTGGCTTATATATTTGGTACTTGTGCCGTTACTGGTGTTTTTTATGCTTAAAGATAAGCTGGAGCTGACAGGGAGTATAGCTAAACTGATCCCGCAGCAACGACGCTTGATTTTACAAGTGTGGAACGAAATGAACCAACAAATTATGAATTACATTCGCGGTAAAGTATTCGAAATTTTAATTGTTGGTGGTGTGTCTTTCATTGCATTTACTGTTTTAGATTTGCGCTATGCAGCTTTACTTGGTGTGCTTGTTGGCTTTTCGGTATTAATTCCATTTATTGGCGCGGCACTCGTCACTATTCCGGTAGCGGCAGTTGCACTGTTTCAGTTTGGATTAGAAACGCAGTTTTGGACCATTTTAATTATTTATGGAATTATTCAGGCGCTTGATGGCAATGTACTTGTACCGCTGTTGTTTTCTGAGGCAGTTGATTTAAATCCGGTATTTATAATTGTCGCGGTATTATTTTTTGGTGGTTTATGGGGGTTTTGGGGCGTATTTTTTGCCATCCCACTGGCCTCATTAGTAAAAGCGCTAATAACAGCTTGGTCGTCAACGCACGAAGAGATCAGCAAAGAGCTCAGTGAATAGTTAAGCAAACAGACTTTTAGTTTAAAAAAGCATAGTAAACGCACCTCTAGTGCTAATTGATTATTACTCATTACCTGTAAATTTATGTACTATTGGTAATAAGATATATTTTTTAGTAATAAGGTGCGTTTTTTAATGTCTGAGTTTTTATTGCACGATGAGCCAGTAAAACAAGTTTACCTTGATGCAAATGCAACGACCCCTGTGTTGCCTTGTATTGCTGATGTTGTTTCTCATACCATGCAAATATGTTTTGGTAATCCTTCAAGCCCGCACATCACAGGTATTCAAGCCAAGCATTTATTAGAACAAACACGTCAAAAGGCACGCACGGTTATTGGCGCAACTAATGGCGATATCCTATTTACCTCTGGTGCAACGGAGGGTATTCAAACTGCGGTGGTTTCTACATTAATTAATGCTAAAAAGCAGTCTATTAAAAACCCTGTATTATTATATGGCGCTACTGAGCATAAAGCGGTGCCAAATACACTCAAGCACTGGAATAGCGTACTTGACGTTAATGCTGAGGTGCTTGCTATTCCGGTTGATAGTAACGGTATTTTAGATTTAGATTTTATCGCAGAGCATATTAATAACGCTTTGATGATTTGCACCATGGCCGTTAATAACGAAACCGGTGTATATCAAGATTTACACGCTATAGAGCAGGTGATCCGTAGCCGTAACAAAAATGTATCGTGGATGGTGGATTGCGTACAGGCACTCGGTAAACAAGCGCTCGCACTGAGCAATACGACTATTGATTACGCTCCTTTTTCGGGGCATAAGCTTTACGCACCTAAAGGTATTGGCTTTTTATATATTCGTAGTGGCAGTGCGTATACACCTTTTATAGCGGGTGGCGGTCAAGAAAGTGGAATGCGTTCAGGCACCGAAAATCTACCCGGTATTGCAGGGTTAAACAAACTATTTAGTATGTTGCTTGATAAATCAGACGATACATTTAAACCAATTAGCACACTAAACTCTTATCGAAGCCAGTTACAAAGCGCGATAAAAGACACCTTTGGCGATATTACATTCAATCATGATTTTGCTTATAGCGTGCCTACCACACTTAACTTTGCGGTAAACGATTTAACGAGCAAAGAAGTGATTGATTTATTTGATGCTGCGGGCATTCGCGTAAGTGGTGGCTCGGCTTGTAGTACGGGCGCATCAACAAGTTTTGTTTTAGATGCAATGGGTGCAAGTAAGTGGCAAAGTGAAAATGCGATTAGGCTATCGTTTGGACCTGCGGCAACACAACACGATATTGATGATGCTTGTGTGCGTATTCGCGCTCTTAAAGCAATACTACAGGCTAACTGTTTAATTGTATCTGATAGCACTACACCACAACAAGAGGTTTGCGCACTTGGCCTTACTCAGTTTAGGCACCAAGGAGCATGTAGTTGGCTTTATGTAAGCGATGATAAGCGCGCAGTTATAATAGACCCGATTGTTGAGCTTATTCCGCGTTTTGAAAAAATAGCCAATACACAAAACTTAACTATATCAGCGGTGCTTAATACTCATCTGCATCAAGAGCGAGAGTCAGCGACTAATTTATTAACCAGCGTTCTGGCATCAAGAGTTGTAAAAGGTGAGGTTGATGCTTTAGGTTGGCCACTAAATGCAGAAAGTATTAGCTTAGCAAATGACGTACTTGAAAAAATAGCGACACCTGGGCACAGCAAAGATAGCGTAAGTTATTTATTAAAAAATAGTAATGGCGAAACGCGTTATTGTTTTTGTGGTGATTTAATTTTGCCTGCAGGGCTTGGCAATACATCGCTTATAAGTGGGGATGCAAAAGCAATGGCACGCTCTATTTTAGCAATAAGCGAGCAACTTAATAGCACCAGCATTATTTGCTCAGGGCACGACTACCAACAATGTTTTGCCATGAACTGGGCTGTACAACAAAACCAAACGCCATTACTCAATGCGTTAGTAAGCGGCAGTATTTCAGTTGATGAATTTACAATACAAAAGCAGCAGTACGACGCTTCAAAGCAAGTAAATAACACGCAATTGTGTGGTTATGTAAATGCATTGCCTGAGATTGATACACAGCAATTAAATTTTGATGACGCTAAAGCAATGTTAAACACCAGCGATGTGTATTTAATAGATACTCGGGAGCCGTATGAACATGGAGCAAATAATGTTGCTCAGTTATTTAATACACTAGATGAAAAAATATTAAATATACCGCTTAGCAGAATGGCAAATGCGGTATTTGAAGGGCAGTTAAGTAAAAATAACAACTATATTTTATTATGCCGCAGTGGTAACCGCTCAAAGATTGCTGCGAGCAATTTAATGCAGCTAGGATACAAAACTGTTTATAACCTAAGTGGTGGGCTAGCGCTTAGTAATTAAGCAAAGATTTTAATTTATACAAAATCGGCTTTAGAGCCGATTTTTTGTTTTTAAGGTTTATTTGTTTGCAAGGCAAACAATTACAGTAATTAGTGAATAACTATGAAAAGTAATTAGCAGCGCTTATAAAAATTCATTAATATTTCATTTTGATTGATTAAGCTATGCCGTTGCCTTTAAAATTACAGGTAAATTAATTTATAAAATTTTTATGATACCGGTGTCAAAAGCTAAAAATTGCGTTATCATCTGCACATAAAATTATAAAAACAGCACTTTTTTTGCATTTTTAGTTATACTATTTGCGTTTTAATTTAGTGTGAATAAGTAGTATTAAGAGTTTTTCTTTTATAAAAAACATTTTTAAATCAATTGATTGAAAAAAATAGAGGATATTTCCATGTCTAACCGAACGCAACTAGCAAGTTGGCAAGCACTAGAACAAAGTGCAGCTAAGATGAAACAAACACATCTAAAAACGTTATTTGCACAAGATGACACGCGCTTTTCTCAGTTTTCTACTCAAGTACCAGGCGTATTATTCGACTATTCTAAGCAACTTATTGATAACGATGTTTTTGCTAACTTAATGTCGCTTGCTAAAGAATGCGATATTGCATCGTGGCGCGATAAAATGTTTAGCGGTGAAAAAATAAATATCACTGAGGACCGCTCAGTTTTGCATACGGCACTTCGTAATCGTGCTCACACTCCATTAATTGTTGATGGCGAAAACGTGACACAAGCCGTAGACAACGAATTAGCTAAAATTAAAGTGTTTGTAGAAAAAGTTCGTAGCGGTAAATGGTTAGGCTATACCGGCAAAGCGGTAAAAGATGTTGTAAGTATTGGTGTTGGTGGCTCTAATCTTGGTCCACAAATGGCAACTGAGGCATTAAAAGCACTCGCTGATGATACGTTAAATGTTCACTACGTATCTAATGCTGACGGTGTACAAATTTCGTCTATATTAAAAGCCATTGACCCTGAAACAACATTATTTGTTATTTCGTCAAAAACATTTACTACGTCAGAAACCATGACAAACGCAAAGACGGCGGTTGACTGGTTTTTACAAACAACAAAAGATGAAAGTACAATTGCAAAGCATTTTGTTGCAGTAAGTACAAATTTAGAAAAAACGGCAGCCTTTGGTATCAGCGACGAAAACGTATTCACTATGTGGGATTGGGTTGGTGGTCGCTTTTCACTTTGGAGTGCGATAGGCTTACCAATTGCTTTATATTTAGGCTACGACGCCTTTGAAGCAATTTTAGAAGGTGCGTTTGAAATAGACGAGCACTTTAAATCTGCGCCGTTTGAGCAAAATATACCATTAATTATGGCATTGCTTAGTGTATGGAATACGAGCTTTTTAGGTTATACAGCGCAAGCTATATTACCGTACGATCAAGCACTGCATATGTTGCCTGCGTATTTACAGCAAGGCGAAATGGAAAGTAACGGTAAACACGTTAACTTTGCAGGCGAAACGGTACCTTATACTACAGTTCCAATTATTTGGGGCATGACGGGTATTAATGGCCAGCATGCCTTTTATCAGTGTTTACACCAAGGTAATGTAATTGTACCTGCAGATTTTATTGCATCAGTTAAGCCACAAGTGAATGTTGATAAGCATCACGATATTTTATTATCGAACTTCTTTGCACAAACAGAAGCGATGATGAGTGGTGTAGATGCAGCGCAAGTTACAGCTGATTTAACCGCTAAGGGTAAATCGCAAGCAGAGATTGATGAGTTATTAAATCATAAAATTCATCAAGGCAATCGTCCTACAACGTCTATGCTATTAGATACAGTAGATGCTAAAACAGTGGGCCGTTTAATTGCACTGTATGAGCATAAGATATTTTGCCAAGGCATTATTTTAGAAATATGCTCGTTTGACCAATGGGGTGTAGAGCTGGGTAAAGGTTTAGCATCTAAAATTGAGAGTGAACTCACTGATGATAGCGTGAAACACGCTCATGATAGTTCTACAAACGGCTTAATGGCGTACTACAAACAAAACCGTACGCAGTAAAAAATTCGCTTACGCAAGTAAGTAAACCGAGTACCTTTGAACGGGTAGCGCTGGAGTGCTTAGGGTCTGTATTTTTGTGAGAGGAGATACAGGGCCCCTAAGGCTCATTTAATAAGCGCAATGATAAACAATAATAATAAATCATCGATACAGAACAATTCAGCAGGCTTTTATTTAAATACAGCTATAAAAGCCATCTAATCTAGCAATAAATAGGCATACCCGCGCATTTACAAAATGTACTGGGTATCACAACGTAGAGAGTAACTATGCTTAATCCTTTTGATATTATAATTTTTGGGGGCGGTGGTGATCTTGCGTTACGCAAATTGCTACCTGCAATGTACAGAGCATATCAAGAAGGTAACTTACCTGAAGGCTCACGTATCCTACCAACAGTGCGCGAAGAATCGAAACGTGCTGAATACATAGAAACAGCGCATAAAGCATTACAAGAATTTTTAAGCAAAGGTGAGTTTAACGCTAAAGATTGGAAAGCGTTTTCTACTTTTTTAGTGCCAGTGGTAAGTAATGTTACAGAAGCAGACGACAACTGGGATGTGCTAAAAGGCATTTTAGATGAGCACGAAAGCACTAAGTCTCGCGTGTTTTACTTATCGCTTCCGCCTGCTGTTTACGGCACATGTTGTGAAATATTATCGACTAAAGGTTTAATTACACCTACATCACGCGTTGTTGTTGAAAAGCCAATTGGTTATTGCGGTGATTCTGCTGAAGCAATTAATGGAAAAATTGCAGAGTTTTTTAATGAAGAACAAATTTTCCGTATTGACCATTACTTAGGTAAAGAAACAGTACAAAACTTAATGGCGCTGCGTTTTTCAAACTCATTGTTTGAAAATATGTGGGATGCTAAATCTATTGATAATATTCAAATTAGCTTGTCAGAAACGGTTGGTCTTGAAAGCCGCGCTGGTTTTTATGATAAAGCCGGTGCACTTCGTGACATGGTTCAAAACCACTTATTACAACTACTTTGCTTAGTTGCAATGGAGTCGCCTAATAAGCTAAACGCTAACAGCATTCGTAACGAAAAACTAAAAGTATTAGAAGCACTTCGCCCGCTTGTAGATGGTGATGTTGATGAAAATATTGTTCGTGGTCAATACGTACCAGGTGACTTAAACGGTAAAATTGTACCGGGTTACTTAGAAGAGCTAAATGAAGGTTCTAGTAAAACAGAAACGTTTGTAGCTATTCGCGCGCATATTGATAACTGGCGCTGGGCAGGTGTTCCATTTTACCTTCGTACTGGTAAACGTATGGCTAAGCGCTGTGCAGAAATTGTGGTTGAATACAAAAAAGTATCTCACAATATCTACGAAGATAACGTGGGCAATATCGAGCCGAACCGCCTTGTTATTCGTTTGCAGCCAGAGGAAACAATTCAACTAACGCTTATGTCTAAGCGCCTTGATAATCTTCAAATGCAACTTGAGCCAGTAACAATGAATATTGAGCTTTCACAAGCTTACAGCAATGGTTTCCATTCAGATGCGTACAAGCGTTTAATGCTTGATGCTGCTGCAAATAACCCATCGTTATTTATTCACCGTGATGAAGTGCGCCAAGCGTGGAAGTGGATTGATCCAATTATTGATAGATGGCAAGGCAAAGGCAAACCTGCGCTTTACCGTTCTGGTAGTTGGGGACCTGATGATGCTGATGAATTATTAGCAGAAAACAACCACGTATGGTTTAACACAGGCGATAAGGTATAAGCATGGCAACATTAGTTGAAAAGTTTTTTGACGATAAAGACGCGTTAACAGCTGAGCTTTCTGCAACGCTTGAGCAATCATTACGTGATGGCATTAAAAACGATGGCCGTGCTGTATTAATGGTGTCGGGCGGCTCGTCTCCTGCGCCCGCTTATAAGCATTTATCAACGCTTGATTTAGATTGGCAACATGTTGATGTTGCTATGGTTGATGAGCGTTGGGTAGATCCAAACCATGAAAAAAGTAATGAAGCATTTATTAAAAGTACTTTATTACAAAATCATGGTAGTGCTGCCAACTTTATTACTATGAAGAACGCTGCAGCAACGGCTCAACAGGGCGCACAAGAGTGTGAAGCGGCTTATAGCGAGCTAAAAAGCCCATATGATGTAACTATTTTAGGTATGGGCCCAGATGGCCATACAGCGTCGTTATTCCCAAATGCAGACGGTTTAGAGCATGGTTTAACAACTGAGCAAACAGTATGTGCGATTAATGCGATACAAAGTGATGTGACGGGTAGTATTACTGAGCGAATGACATTAACTTTAAATGCCATTGCGCAATCTAAAGTGGTTAAGCTTTTAATTAGCGGTGAAGAAAAACTCGCTGTTTATAAGCAAGCAAAAGCGGGCGGCGATGTTAATGACATGCCACTTCGCGCTGTGCTTAATCACCCAAGTATAAATATTGAAGTATATTGGGCGCCTTAATTTAGATGCCAATTTAACTTTTAAAGGCCGCTTATATAAGCGGCCTTTTTTATTTGCTTAAATTTAAGCCTAAACACTGCAAAAAAATAGCTTTGAACTGTTAACCAATGTTAATGAATAACTTTGGTTTGTATTAAAATTAACCATGAAGTGTGTTGTTTTTGAACAAAATTTATGAGTTTGAGCTGTATGTTTTTTAGCAACGTTCAGATTTAGTTAAATTTTATTTTTTCATGGTTGTTGTCATAAAAGTTTCCCTTCCTTTTTTAGCTCAAAAGCATTAGCCTAAAGGCATTAACAATGAAACATATAAATTAAAATAAACGGAGCAGTAACATGGCGGAGCAACAAGTACAGCCTTTACACAACGAAAAACATGCCAACACTAAAATTCAAAACGGCATCAATGTAGAATTCATGAAAACTCAACACTTAGTGCCAGTAGTTGCACATGAGTTTGCACGTGTAGCAAACGAGTTTCCAATGTCATTCGTTAAAAATAACGAAACCGGCACTTTTCAAGCAGTTGCTATGTTTGGCTTAGAGCCAGGCGAAAACCTTTTTGTAGAAGATGGTAAATGGACTGCAGCATTTGCACCTATGGCATCTACTCGTTACCCACTGGGTTTAGTTAAACACCCAGATCAAGATCAATACGGTATCGTAATTGACGAAGCAAGTGCGCTTGTTGGTGAAGACGAGGGTAACGCATTATTTGAAAACGGCGAAGAAACAGATTACCTAAAACGTCGTAAAGAAGCGCTAGTATCATTTATTGAGTTTTCTCAAGTAACTGAAGCGTTCACTAAATTCCTTGCTGATAAAGAGCTACTAATTGCGCAAACGCTAACAGTAGACATTAAAGGCGAGAAAAAAGACATCAACGGTATTTACCTTATCGATGAGAAAAAACTAAACGAGTTAAGCGATGCTGATTTCTTAGAGCTTCGTAAACGTGGTTACTTAGCACCAATTTACTCGTTCTTAACGTCTACTCACCAAGTAGCACGTTTAGCGCGTTTAAAAGCTAAACAAGCTTAATTACAAACACGTAAAATTTTAAAAAGCGCCTTAAGGCGCTTTTTTTATGCCATTAAACTCACTTTAGTTGAAATTAAGTCCGTAACCATTCACATTAGTTTATAACTTCCCCATAAAAGAACTCATTATGAAAACACCATTATTAGCGATTTTTGCGAGCAGCTTTGTTGCTTTAAGTAATAGCGCAGTAGCTGCAGAGACTCCTTTTGCCATTGCGATTCATGGTGGGGCAGGGACAATTGAAAAAGCACGATTTACACCCGCTCAAGAAAAAGAGTATCGTGCAAAATTAACGCAAGCAGTAGAGACAGGTTATAAAGTATTACACCAAGGCGGCGAAAGCTTAGATGCGGTAATTGCAGCAATTGCAGTATTAGAGCAATCCCCTTATTTTAATGCAGGGCGTGGAGCGGTATACACCTACGATGGCGGGCATGAGCTTGATGCATCCATAATGGATGGTCGAAACCGTGAAGCAGGCGCAGTTGCGGGTGTAAAGCATATTGAGAGCCCAATTAACTTAGCGCGTTTGGTAATGGATAACTCTGTACACGTAATGCTTAGTGGGCAAGGCGCTGAAGAGTTTGCTAAAGAGCAAGGAGTTGAGCTTGTCGAAAATAACTTATTTGATACCGAGCCTCGTTACAAAGCGCTTTTAAAAGCAAAACAAAAATTAGATAAAGCCAAAGCAACCAGTAAAGAGTACCAAGCCGCGCACAAAGCATTACCTAACTCTTACAAAATGGGCACGGTTGGCGCAGTGGCGCTTGATAAAAATGGTAATTTAGCGGCAGGTACATCAACAGGTGGTATGACCGCAAAACGTTATGGTCGTGTGGGGGATGCGCCGGTAATTGGGGCCGGAACATTTGCTGAAAATGAATCGTGCGCGGTATCGGCAACAGGGCATGGTGAATACTTTATTCGCTATAATGTAGCGAGCGATATATGTGCGCGAGTTAAGTACCAAGGTAAAACCATTGCTGAGGCAGGGGATGAAGTTATAAACGGTGTGCTTAAGCCTATTGGCGGCACTGGCGGCGTAATTATTATTGATACAAAGGGTAATATTAGCTTACCGTTTAATACCTCTGGCATGTATCGGGCAAGTAAATCGAATACGCAAGCGACCTACGTGGGCATTTTTAGTGACGAATAAGTCAACGTCATTTAATTTATTCAATGTAGTTAGCCCTGAAAATAATTGTTTAAAATAAATTTATTATTCACAGTTTAGTTCAATAGCAGCGTTTATATAACAAACAACCCCGCGTTATGCATTTTGTAGGATTAACCCCAGCCGTTTAATTTGATACAATTACGGCTCTTTAACTAATTTTATAAGGTATGCGGGTGGTAAACCTAGGTCAGTTGTTTGGCGAGCTAAAAACGTGCTTAAAAAAAGATCAATTCATTTTCAAAAAACGCTTACATGGCGTAAAAAAAATAACGGATGAAAACAAGCATGCCAACGCGCTTGAAAAAATAGCGGCTGATATAACCCGTAGCCAAGAATTACGCGATAAACGCTTAGCTGGCCTCCCTAAAGTGACTTACCCTGAGCAATTGCCGGTAAGTCAAAAAAAGGAATTAATTAAAGACGCCATTGCAAATAACCAAGTGGTTATTATTGCCGGTGAGACGGGCTCAGGTAAAACAACGCAAATACCTAAAATGTGTTTAGAGCTTGGTCGCGGTGTTGATGGTTTAATTGGTCATACGCAACCACGTCGATTAGCAGCGCGTACTGTGGCTAATCGTATTGCTGAAGAAATGAAGTGTGAACTTGGCCAGCAAGTTGGCTTTAAAATTCGTTTTAGCGATCAGGTATCTAATAATACGTATATTAAATTAATGACTGACGGTATTTTGCTGGCTGAAATTCAGCAAGACCGTTTTTTAAATCAATACGACACGATTATTATTGATGAAGCGCATGAGCGTAGTTTAAATATTGATTTTATTTTAGGTTACTTAAAAAACCTGCTTCCAAAACGCCCTGATTTAAAAATAATAATTACCTCAGCGACTATCGATCCTGAGCGTTTTTCAAAGCACTTTGATGATGCGCCCATTATAGAAGTATCGGGTCGTACTTTCCCTGTTGATGTGCGCTACAACCCTATTACTGATATTAATAAAGATGATATGGAAGCGGAAGGCGATCAGCTACAAGGTATTTTTGATGCCGTTGATGAGCTGTGTGCTGAAGGCCCTGGCGATATTCTCATATTTTTAAATGGTGAGCGTGAAATACGCGATACCGCAGATGCACTTAGCAAGCGTAATTTAAAACACACCGATGTATTGCCACTTTACTCGCGTTTATCCAACGCAGAGCAAAACCGTATATTTGCGCCGCATTCTCGTCGTCATATTATTTTATCGACTAACGTAGCCGAAACGTCACTCACCGTGCCAGGTATTCGTTATGTAATAGACCCAGGTACTGCGCGTATAAGTCGCTACAGCTATCGTACAAAAGTACAGCGCTTACCAATAGAGCCTATATCGCAAGCAAGTGCTAATCAGCGTATGGGTCGTTGTGGACGTGTTGAAGCGGGTATTTGTATTAGGTTGTACTCTGAGGATGATTTTTTATCACGTCCAGAGTTTACCGACCCTGAAATACTGCGTACTAACCTTGCGTCTGTTATTTTACAAATGTTGGCGCTAGGGCTTGGTGATATGGCGCAATTTCCGTTTGTACAAGCGCCAGATAGCCGCAATATTAATGATGGCCTAACATTGCTTGAAGAGCTACAAGCGGTAAAACCAGCTAAACGCGATAGTAAAACCAGCCTAACGCAATCAGGCAGGGAGCTTAGTCGATTACCCGTTGACCCACGTTTAGCAAAAATGGTGCTAACAGCCCATAAACTTGGCGCATTGCGTGAAGTGATTATCATTGTAGCGGCGTTGTCTATTCAAGACCCACGTGAACGCCCACAAGAAAAACGTGCTGCTGCCAATGAAAAGCACGGTCGTTTTGATGATCCAGATTCTGATTTTATCGCTTTTTTAAACTTATGGAATTACTTAGAAGAGCAGCAAAGCGAGCTTACTAATAGCCAATTTAGAAAGCTGTGTCAAAAAGACTTCTTAGCCTATATGCGCCTGCGTGAATGGCAAGATATTGTTTATCAAATAAGTACTGTGTGTAACGAAATGGGCATGAAAGCAACCAGCCAAGCGGCTGATGGCGAACTTGTTCACAAAGCGTTATTAAGCGGAATGCTAAGCCATATTGGCTTTAAAGATGAAAAACAAATATACAAAGGGGCACGTAATAGTCAGTTTCATATTTTTCCAGGTTCAGGTTTATTTAAAAAGAGCCCCAAATGGATCATGTCGGCGGAGTTGGTAGAGACAAGTAAGTTATATGCCCGCACAAATGCAAAAATAGACATTAACTGGGTAGAGCCATTAGCACAGCACTTAGTAAAACGTAGTTACACTGAACCACATTGGGAGAAAAAACCAGGTGCGGTAATCGCGTTTGAGCAGCAAACTTTATATGGCTTACTTATTGTAAATAAACGCCGCTGTGTTTATAGCAACATAGACCCTAAAGTGAGTCGAGAGCTTTTTGTGCGCACTGCATTAGTTGAGCAAGAACTGGGCTTAAACGAGGGCTTTTTAGCGTTTAACCGTGAGCTAATAGAAGATATTCAAGTTCTGGAAAATAAGTCACGTCGTCGTGATATTTTAGTTGATGAGCAAACGTTATTTGAGTTTTACGATAAAAAAATACCCAAAGAAATTAATAACCGCGCTGCATTTTTAAAATGGTATAAAACACAAAAACAACAAAATAAGCATTACCTACACATGACTCGTGAAGAGCTAATGCAGCATGGTGCAAGTAATATCACTGAGTTTGACTACCCTGACACATGGCAGCAAGACAATATTATATTGCCGCTTGCTTATCATTTCGATCCAGGCCAAGCAGTTGATGGCGTTGCGGTACAAATACCAGTAGCGCTGTTGAATCAAGTGCAAGAAAGTGGTTTTGACTGGCACATACCTGCATTTAGGCATGAGCTAATAAGTGGGCTTATAAAGTCATTGCCTAAATCGCTTCGTCGTAATTTTGTGCCAGCACCAAACTATGCTGATGCAGTGCTGGCAGCTATTGAGCCAATGCAAGGTAGCTTAATTGATGCTTTAGCCACGCGTTTATTAAGAATGACAGGTGTGAGGGTTGATCCCGAGGCATGGGATTTAAGTGCATTAGCACCGCATTTACGATTACAGTTTGAAGTACGTGATGAGAGCGATAAGTTACTTGCACGAGGACTTGATTTAGCCAAGCTCAAAGCAGAGCTGCAAGGTGAAGTAACCGAAACACTGTCTAAAGTAGCCGATAAAGGCATTGAAAAGTCAGACCTAACACAATGGGACTTTGGTGAGTTACCCGCTTCATACGTTAAAAAACAAGGTCAATATGAGATAAAAGCATATCCTGCGCTGGTGGATAAAAAATCAGCCGCTGCAGTGGAGCTTTTTGATAGCGAAGCAAAAGCGCAGCAAGCACATCAACAAGGTTTGCGCCGTTTAGTACTATTAAATGTGCCATCGCCAATTAAGTACTTACAACAAAACTTACCGAATAAGGCAAAGCTGGGTTTGTACTTTAACCCATTTGGTAAAATAGCTGATTTAATTGATGACTGTATTGCCGCAGGTGTTGATAGCTTATTAGTAAAACACGGTGATATACGCGACGAAAAAGCATTTGAAACAGTAAAAGAGCAAATACGAGGTGAGCTGGGCGATGCCGTTGTATCGATTGCAACGCAAGTTGAGCAAGTATTAAGTATTGCTCATGCCCTGCATAAAAAAATGAAAGGGCGCGTTGATTTAACCATGATAACTGCGCACGGCGATATTAAGTCACAGCTTGAGTCACTTATATTTAAAGGTTTTGTGAGCGCGCATGGCGCAGATAAAATAGCGGATTTAATTCGTTATTTAAAAGCGATTCAAAAACGTTTAGAAAAGCTGCCTGTGGATCCAAATCGTGATAGGTTATGCGTACTAGAGCTAGATAAAGTTGCGCAAGAGTATAAAAAAGTAGTTAATAAAACGCCTAAAGGGTTACCTATACCACAAGAGGTAACCGCTATTTTCTGGATGCAACAGGAGCTTAGAGTGTCGCTATTTGCTCAAACACTAGGAACGCCTTACCCAATTTCAGCCAAGCGGGTACTTAATGCGATAAAAGAGATAGAATAAAATTTGCATTTTCTATTAAGCTTAGTACCTTAATAGAAGGATTTATTTTTGTTTTGAAAAGGAAGCGACATAGTTATGTCCTCATCGATTGAACATAAAACAAAGCGACTTTTAGTGGTAGATGACGAGTATTTTAATTTTGAAATGCTCAAAGCCGCACTAGCGTCGAAATTTGATGTTAGTTACGCAGATTCAGGGCAAAGCTGCCTTGCGTCAGCAATTGCGAGTCCGCCAGATATAATTTTGCTTGATGTTTGTATGCCTGGTCTTGATGGTTATGATACATGCCGAATGCTGAAGCACACACCTGAAACAAAAAATATTCCTGTTGTTATGGTATCGGGCCTAGAGTCCCCATCTGAAAAACAAGCAGGGTTTGATGCTGGTTGTAACGCGTATGTTGTAAAGCCATTTTCAGTGGGTGCTTTGTTGGAAGAAATTAACACGGTTGTTTAGAGGTAACATATGTTTACTGATGATAAGCGAAATTTTAGACGCATGCAGATTAACACTCCTGCAAATTTAACAACGATAGAACCAATAGCGGGTTTAAATTTTGCCGCAGAGTGCGTGGATTTAAGTGCAACAGGTTTATCAATTCATTTAGATGAATTGCTTGAACCTAATACCTTACTGACGGTGAACATTGATTCGACTCATCCAAGTATTGCGCCTTTAAATGCAACTGCAAAAGTAATACGTGCCAGCAAAGAAGATGATGGCACGGTAACAGCAGGTCTTGAAATCATTGAGTTTAACTAAATCGAATTCAGTTAAACTCAATAGTAGATATTAAAAAACCTTACAGATTAAGCCTTTTAAGTAAAAGCCTTCAGGGTAGCTGCCAGCAATTGGATGATCGGCTGCCTGGTTTAATCGCTCCATTATCAGTAGGTCTTTACCTGCATCAAGTGCTGCATCGGCTACTACTTTTTGAAACAGGTTTTGTTCCATTAAACCAGAGCATGAGAATGTTAATAGTGTTCCGCCTGGTTTTAGTATTTGCATGGCAATCATGTTGATATCTTTATAGCCACGACACGCGCCCGTTAGCTGCGCTTTATTATCAGCAAATTTTGGTGGGTCCATTACGATGGTATCAAACTGTCTACCTTCGTCGCGGTATTGGCGTAATAATTTAAATACATCCTGCTTAACAAAGCTCACTTTGTTTAAATCTAAGTTATTATGCTCAACATTACGTTTTGCTGTATCTAAAGCGGGTTGCGATACATCTACGTTAGTTACATGCTCACATCCACCACGCAGGGCATACAACGAGAATGTACCTGTGTAACTAAAGCAGTTAAGGACAGTTTTACCTTTTGAGAAGCGCTCAAGTGCAGCACGGCTGTCACGCTGATCTAAGTAAAATCCTGTTTTGTGACCTTCAATTATATCAACTTCGATTTTTAAGCCGTTTTCTTCAATAAGCACAGGCTCTTTTGGTTCATTCCCCCAAAGTGCGCCTTTAATTGGTTCTAAGCCTTCTTTAGTACGTACATCTACGTCAGAACGCTCATATATGCTAGAGCCGGGGAAAATAGACATCAATGCGCCTACAATCTCGCCTTTATGGCGCTCGGCACCGGCGCTTAATAGCTGGCACACTAATACGTTGTCAAACTTATCTATTGTAACGCCTGGTAAGTAATCAGACTCAGCAGCACATAAGCGAAACCCTGTTAATCCGCCTTCTTCAATAACTTGGCTACGGGCTTCTAATGAGCGACGTAAACGGCGTTCAAAAAAGTGTTGATCGATGACTTCTTTTTCGTCAAAGCTCCAAACACGTGCACGAATTTGTGAGTGAGGGCTATACGCAGCAGTTGCTAAAAACTTACCTTCGCTGTCGTGAATCGTTACTGTGTCGCCTAATCCAGGTTTACCTTTAATTTTTTTGATGGCTTTTGAAAATAACCAAGGGTGTTTTCTTTTTAATGATTTATCGCGACCAGCTTGTAGGTAAACGGCAGATGACATAAGGCTTCTCAGTAGTAATAAATAAGCGCTGTATTTTAGTCAAGCAAGGAGCAACATACAATGAATGTTTTGCAAGGGGGGCATAAAGCACGGTAAAGTACGGATAATTCATTGATTAATTAGCTTTTTGGAACCTAACTTTGTCTGACGTCGCTTTAAGCCCTGATTTAGAAATACTTAACTCACAATGTAGAGGGTTTATCGCCTCTTTAGTGCATGCTGATGTTGCTCATGACATTACTCATATAGAGCGAGTGGTGCGTGTTGCAATACAGTTATGTAATGCGGAGCAGGCAAACATGTCAGTAGTATTACCTGCAGCGTGGATGCACGATTGTGTGGCGGTGGCTAAAAACCACCCTGATCGTGCAAAAGCCTCTACTATGGCAGCTGATAAGGCATTGGAGTTTTTAAAATCGATTAATTATGACGAGTCACTTTTTGATGAGATTCATCATGCAATTGCAGCGCATAGCTTCAGCGCAAATATAAAAATTAAAACAGTTGAAGCGCAAATAGTACAAGATGCCGACAGAATGGATGCGTTGGGCGCTATTGGCGTTAGCCGATGCATGAAAGTTGGTGGCTCAATTTCTCGGTTATTATATAACCCAAATGACCCTTTTTGTGTTGAACGCGAGGCTGATGATAAAACATACACGCTTGATCATTTTTTCATAAAGTTATTACATATTGCCGATAGTATGAATACCCCATCAGCTAAAGCAGAGGCGAATAGACGAACAAGGTATATGCATGAGTTTTTAGAGCAATTAAAGTCAGAAATTGGTGAGTAATGTGAATAATACAAGCATACCGAAATTATCTGGCATTGATCATTGCCATTTAAATGTTGATAACTTAGCTAATGCCGTTAAGTGGTATGAACGGGTTTTAGGTTTTAGCGTAGTGCTAGAGCTTGCCTTTTGGAATGAGCATGGGCGAGGCCCTTTAACGCTTGAGGATGCTTGTTCAACCTCTCGTTTAGCATTGTTTGAAGGAGAGGGGCGCAGTAAAGGGATTGCATTTTTGGCCTCAGGGGATCAATTTATTCAATGGCGTATTCATCTTGAGAGTTTAAATATAAAAGTAGTTTTAGCAGATCATGGTGTAACGTTTTCTATGTACTTTAAAGATGAAAGTGGCAATAGCCATGAAATTACGTCACATGACTATCGTTATATAAAATCTTGTTACCCAAATGTTGAGCTTGGCTCTCACAGTGCTAAAAAGAATTAGCTTTCTTGATTTGCATTTTTTATAGCAATAATATCGTCTAAGTTTTTTACTAATAGCTCGATTAGAGCGGGATCGAAATGAGTTCCTGCTTGCTCTTGCATATGCAAAACTGTTTTCTCTATGCTCCAAGCCTCTTTGTAAGGGCGTTTTGAGGTAAGTGCATCAAATACGTCAGCTATAGCAACAATTCTACCTTCAACTGATATTTCTTCGCCTTTGATCCCGTTAGGATAGCCTGAGCCATCCCATTTTTCGTGGTGTTCAATTGCAAGTGTATGCGCAAGTTGTAGTAAAGGAGATGATGAGTTTGCTAAAATTTGCGCGCCAATGGTGGCGTGTTCTTTCATATGATCAAACTCTTCAGAGGTTAACTTTCCAGGTTTGAGTAGGATAGCGTCAGGAATACCTATTTTTCCTACATCGTGCATTGGGGCGGCTTGACGTAAAAGTTCTGCTCGTTGTTCATCCATACCTAGTGCTAACGCTAATACTTTACTGTATTGGCTCATGCGCACTATATGTTCACCCGTGTCGGTGTCTTTATATTCCGCTGCACGGCCTAGACGTTCTACTAAATCTACATGAGCTTGCTTTAATTGCTCTGCTTGTACTAGCGACAAGTGAGTATTAACCCTTGCTCTTACAATGGCAGGGCTTATTGGTTTAGTAATATAATCTACTGCGCCTAACTCAAAACCTTTGTATTCATCGCTTTCATCGCCAAGCGCAGTTACAAAAATAATTGGGATGTGTGATGTTTTAGGATTTCTCTTAACTATTTGGCACACTTCAAAGCCATTCATATCTGGCATCATTATGTCGAGTAAAATTAGCTTAGGTAGCTCTTTTTCAAGTAGTGCTAGTGCGGCATCACCCGATTTAGCAAACGACATACGATATTGATTACCTAACACTTCGCGCATTACTTTTAGATTTGCAGGCTCATCGTCAACAATTAATACCCGTGGCCTATCTGTCGTAAAATCCATTAATTAATACTCATTGTTTGTTAGTTTTTCAATTAAGGTTTCTAGTATTACGTGTGCTTTATCAAAATCAAATTCATCAAAGGCTTCGGCTATATCATCAACTTCATTTTGAAAGGTAGAAGGTGCGCCGCGTTGCAACTTTGCGAGTAGTTCATCATTTAATTCTGCGTTTTGCGCATCTTGATGAAGTGTTTCACACAATTGCTTAATCTCATCTATTGATAGAGTGTCTGAGCTATTATCTTCAGGCTTGCTATTTGGCTCACCGCAAGTATTTGATGACAGCAGTTGCGTTATAATAAGTAGTTCGTTTTTGATATCGTCTAAAAGACTAATAACTTTAGCATCACTTTGCTTGTGCTCTAAATCGGTTAATAACTTCATTAACGTTGTTAGCCCTAAGTTACCAGCAACACCTTTGAGTGTGTGAATGAGGCTATCGACATCTTTTATGTTTGATAATTTATCATTAAATAATCTCTCAAACCGCTTATCACTATCACTAACAAACTTAGTAATCTCTGTAAGTTGCTTACACTTAGAACCCCAAAGTGCTAATCCTTTTTCAAAATCTATATGCTGCGCTTTAGGATCGCTTTGCGATATAACCATTTCTTTTGCAATACCAAGCCCCAGCACTTGCGCTATTTCTTGGTTAAGCTGATTTATATCGACGGGTTTATTGGCAAAGCCATTCATGCCTGCTTTTTTAGCCGTAAGCTTATCTTGCTGTAATACGCTTGCTGTGAGCGCGATAATTGGCGTGTACTTAAGCTGCCTTTGGTTTTCTATTGCTCTTATTTTTTGTGCTGCTTGTATGCCATCACACAAGGGCATATGTATATCCATTAAGATGACATCAAAGTCTTGCTCTTCAAATACTTTAATCGCTTCAAGTCCGTTTGACGCTTTGGTAACTGAATGCTGATCGCGTGACAGAAGCAAAGACAGTAGTTCTGTATTTTGCTCTATATCATCAACTACTAGTACTCTAAGTGTAGGCAGTTGGGTGTGTAGACCATCAAAATAATCAATTTTAGATTCGTCACCTAAAGTAAGCGGCAATGAAAAGTAAAAACAGGTGCCTTTACCTAGCTCACTTACTAAGTTTATTGTTCCGCCCATAAGCTCTACAAGTTGTTTACTTATGGTTGTACCAAGGCCTGTACCACCAAAGCGGCGAGTAGTAGTGCCATCGGCTTGTTCAAAAGGTTGAAATACAGCTTGAATACGATCTTTTGCAATACCAATTCCGGTATCTTGCACTTCAAAAAACAGATGCTGATTTTGTGTCATGCCAACGGTGACCGTAACAGAGCCTTCTTCGGTGAACTTAATCGCGTTACCAATTAGATTAGTGAGTACTTGTCTGAGTCGATCTGGGTCGCCGTAGTACGTAGAACTTACTGATTCTTTAATATGGAGTTTAAGTTCTAAATCTTTCTTTTTAGCTTCTAGCCAAAAAGTAGAAATAATACTGTCTATCACTGGTTTTAAGCTAAAGTGGACTGGCTCAATGGTGAGCTTACCGCGTTCTAGTTTTGCAGAATCAAGAATTTCATTTAACAATCTTAGCAAGGAACGCGCTGCATTATTTACGGTAACCAAGTGCTTTTGTTGTTCTTGATCAAGTGGGGTGTCCATTAATAGATCGCTAAAACCTATTATAGAATTCATTGGGGTGCGTATTTCATGGCTCATATTAGCCATAAAAGATTGCTTTGCATGAGCAGCTTCTTCAGCTTTAAATTTAGCTTGCTCTAGTTTTTCTTCATATTCTTTGCGTTCAGTAATATCGACTAAAACACCATCAATCCACTTTGGGTTGCCTTGAGCATCAAAGTCGATACTCCCTTTATCTAACAACCACAAAATTTTGCCATTTCTATGTCTAATTCGGTATTCAATAGAATATTGAGACTTTGCATCAACAGCTTTAGTGACTTCATCAACTATTTGTTTTTGGTCTGATTTCAAGACCAAGTCATTAAACTCGATACAATGCTCTGTAAACTCATTTGGGTTATACCCTGTAAGCTCAATTATATTTGGACTAATAAATAACATAGTCCAGTTGTCATCAAACTTGCATCTAAACGCTACTCCGGGCATGTTATCGATAAGAGAGCGGTATTTTTGTTCTTTCTCTTCTAAACTTTGCTGCAAAGCGCGTTGTTCGGTCAAGTCGGTGATAAAGCCAACATATAAAGGGTTATGGCCCGGCTGATTTACTTCGCCTATACCTAAGCGAATAGGAAAAACATGTCCGTTCATGTGTTTTGCATATACATCACGGTTTATGCCTATTATTTTACCTAGATCAACATTGTGAGCATTTAAGAGGTATTCGTCGTGGTGCTTGGCAATATTATCGTCCATTAGCATTTTTACGTTTTTGCCTTGAACTTGGTTTTCTTGCCAGCCAAAAATTTTACTAGCGGCTTCATTAAAACTTAAAATAATACCAGTATGGTCAATGGTAACAATGCCATCTATAGCGGTACCTAAAATAGCATTTAGACGGGATTCTTTTGCCGACTTCTCCTCAAGTAGCATGCGATAGCGAACCATACCATTTATTACACCAACCACGCTTGTAATCGCGATAGTTGCTGTGGCGACTGCAATGGCGATAAAAGTTAGTCCTGCGGTTGCATTAGCATCATCATAGATTAGTGGCGATGTAGCTACAAAACGTGTAGCGGCCATACCCATGTAGTGCATACCAGCAACAGCACACCCTAAAATAACAGCGCTAATTGAGTTATTTTGAAGAGGTGATAAAGAGGGTAAAAAACGCTCAAGATTAAAGCGACTGTAAAGGGCTATAAAGGAGAGGGCTACAGCAACAATGATTGATAACGCAAAAATCAATGGATCATATCTAAGTAAAGGAGCAAGGTCCATTGCAGCCATGCCGCTATAATGCATAGTGCCAATGCCGGCTCCTAGTAACACAGAGCAAATCGACAATACTTTTAGATTCCCTTTACTATTTACTAGCATTGATACAGCGTACTGACATGCTATAAATGCTGGTATAAAAGAAAGGAGAGTGATTGTTGGATCATAATCAATATTAGTACACAGTGAAAAGGCAAGCATACCAATAAAGTGCATACTCCAAATACCAGCCGAAAAAACAGTAGCAGCGGTCACATTTGCTAAACGTTGGTAGCTAGGAAATTGAGTTTCTTTTGCGAGCTCTATAAGCCGAATGGTGAAAAAGGCTGCAAAAATAGCAATTAGCAATGACATTGAAACTAATAGAGGATCGTAAACGCCATTAATGATTAAGCTAGGATCTTGGTCTGTGATAAAAAAAGCTGATAACATAATGGCTCAAAATATAATCTTTATTTATCAAGTTTAATCTAATTAATTAATAAATAAACTGTTAATTCAATGAAGTGATTAAAATAACGAATTTATTACTTTTAGTTTTCTTTTATTTATCAGGCATTAGTTTTTTAGTTGGTGTTTTTTATTCTAATGTATTGCCTGTCACAGGACTAAGTTAGATTTATATGGTCATATTTAAGTTTCTATCGAGTAACCTTAATAAAACTAATGAATTGGCTTAACTAAGCGAAAATTACACTTTATTTGGTTTTATTAATTGCTGGTGAATTTTCTCGTAGCAATATCATTAATGAGTATGAAAGTGTTTGAATATCAGTTAAAGAAAAGTATAAAACGTAAAACGGTTGCCATTAAAGTACATAACAAGAAGGTGACTGTATATGCCCCTCAATTTGTTAGTAATAAACACATCCAAGAATGGCTTTTTGATAAGCAGGTGTGGGTAAATGCTCAATTAACTAAACAGCACAATATTGCTGATAGCAGACAGAACCCGCTCAAAGACAAACAAATTTTAATCTTTGATAGCATTATAAACATAGAATTTAAGCAAGGTACTAAGTCCGAAGTACTAAACTGTAACGACAGCTTGCTTATTACACACTCTTCGCGCGTTAAAAATACTTCGCAAAAATATCAGCAACTTCTTGAAGAATATTTAAAAGAGCAACTAACTGCATATATAGAAATGCGTTTAGCGTACTTCTGCGCACAAATGGGTGAAGAATTACCTACGAGTCTAAAAGTAGCTATTTATAAGCGAAAGTGGGGAAGTTGTAATAGTAAGCGAGAGCTAACATTTAATTTGCATTTAATCGGAGCCCCTTATCATGCTATTGATTATGTGATTGTTCATGAGTTAGCGCATTTACGTCACTTAAACCACAGCAAAGCTTTTTGGCAACACGTTGAGCATTTTTTTCCTAATTATAAAGCATCATCAACATGGCTAAAGAAAAACAGTATGAGTTTACAATGGGTGTTTTAAAGTTAACCTGAATATAGGAA
>NZ_JACJEF010000017.1:0-96829 GCF_014163935.1 Pseudoalteromonas sp. SR41-7
AACGAAACAGCGCCGATGATAGTGTAGCATTTGCTATGTGAAAGTAGGACATTACCAGGCTTCAAATTGTAGAGAGCCCGACTAGAAATAGTCGGGCTTTTTTACGTCTGCAGAAAAGTGAAATATGCGCAATTAACACACATTCACATCAACACCATCACGTAGGTCGGGTGAGCTTAGCGACTCCTGAAGTTAATTTAATCTTTTTTATTTTTTATAAAAGCTAATTACTCTCATTTCCTTAGATAACAAATTTAATTTTGCTTTGTTACTGTCTTTGATTTAGGATCAAATCAGTTTAAAACCAAGAACTAACAGCCTGTGTATAGATTATTAATTAGCGCCATATCCATTTTATTTTGTTTTTCTGTGTCGGCAGTTGAAGTAACTGATCTATATCAAGATATTTTAAAAGTGGATGACAAAACACGAGATACTCGATTAGCTGCGAGTCGAAAAGCTTTGCTTAATGTTTTAGTGAAAGTAAGCGGTGATGAAACTGCGGATCAAAATAAGTTAGCGCAGCAACGTACTAAAGATATTTCTGATTATATGCTTAAGTTTGAATATGACGAGAGAGCAAATGGACAATTGAAACTCGTTGTTAAATTTGAAGCTCGAAAGATCAACGCGCTAATCAAAGAGTTAAACTTACCTTTATGGGGAGTACAACGTCCATTAGTCGCAATATGGTTAGGTATTGAAGACAATTGGCGCAGAGAATTAGTAACACAAGAAAGTTACCCGCAGTTAGAGCAGTTAATTTATGACAAAGCAGGGCGT
Organism: Pseudoalteromonas sp. SR41-7; assembly: GCF_014163935.1. Classification (NCBI taxonomy): domain Bacteria; kingdom Pseudomonadati; phylum Pseudomonadota; class Gammaproteobacteria; order Alteromonadales; family Pseudoalteromonadaceae; genus Pseudoalteromonas; species Pseudoalteromonas sp. SR41-7. Next base: position 784 of record NZ_JACJEF010000017.1, read on the forward strand.
CGTGGTTTACCTGTCGTTGTTCCATTACTTGATTTACAAGATCGACGTCTAGTAGGTATTCCTGAGGTATGGGGTAACTTTTCTGAACCAGTAGAAGAGGCCTCTAGACGCTACAGTGCTGAGCGAAGTATTACAGCAAGAATGTATAAAGAAGCTGATAGCGAAAATTGGATTTTAGATTGGCGTTTTACTAATGATGATCAATTTGATTCAAATAGATTAACGGGCGATAAGCAGCAAATAGTTAGCCAGATGATTGACACCTTAGCTCGAGGCCTTGCAAGCGAGTATGCAATTGACCCAAATGCTTATTATGAACAAGCAACTGCTACGCTCACGCTAAAAGGCACACAAAGTTTTGTTGATATAGAATTAGCGAAACGAAGATTATTGAGCATAAGTGTTGTTACGCAAGTCAAAATCGTTCGTAAAACACCGGAATTTGTTGAATTTAAATTAAATCATACTGGTAACTTGAGTGATCTTAAAAAAGGGTTAGGGCTAGACTCTTCATTTAAAGATTATGAGGATCCACGCGCATTTTATCATGTTGTTGATAAAAATAGCTTAGAGTATCAATGGGTAACACCATAATGCTAATGTCTGAGCCGATGCAAATGGCACTACCGGTTACTTTACCGGATGACGAAACATTTGCATCGTATTTTGGGGGAGAAGACTCTTTGGAGGTTAATCACCTAAAAGATAGCTTTTCCAAATTAGCAAAAACGTTTCAGTATACATACCTATGTGGTTTAGGTGATTCGGGCAAGTCTCATCTTTTATATGCAACCTGCATAAAAGCACAAGAGCGTGGCTTATCTAATATGTTGCTGTCTATGCGCGAAGTAATTGACTTTGGACCTATGGTATTAGACGGGTTAGAGGCGCTTGATGTTCTATGTATTGATGATGTGCATTTAGTTGCAGGGAATGATGCGTGGGAAAAAGCACTATTTAACTTTTTTAACCGGTTTAACGAACCCGGTAAAATGCTAGTAGTAACTGCTGATTTACTTCCGAGCATGCTCAATATATCTCTGCCTGATTTAGAGTCTCGTTTAACGTGGGGAACAACCTTTCAAATTCGTTCTATGAGTGATGACGATAAAGCACAAGCACTTGTTAAGCGCGCTCACATGCGCGGCCTTGAATTAAGTGATGAGTGTGCACGCTTTTTATTAACCCGTTTAAGCCGTGATATGCGAGCTTTATTAGATGTACTCGACAAATTAGATCATGCATCTATGGCTGCACAGCGAAAATTAACTATTCCTTTTATAAAATCAACGTTAAAGCTGTAGTAGGTCTAGAATCTAGACCCTGCTTTCAGTTATCATAAGCTATTATCAGAGCGTGTTTACCTTTCCTGATTGGAATTTGTTTAACTTAAGGGTGCTTTAATCGCGTCGTGAGGACATTAGCATAGTTTTTATATGCAAAACCCGAACAACAAAGAAAATAGCCTTCAAGATAAACACTTCGAACAACACGTGTTTGGTCTTTATTTAGGGTTATTGCATGACTTATGTAGGAAACTACAGCCCAATGCTTAACCTTATTTAATAGCCAACCACACAGTTGAAAAGCAATCTTGAAAGGCCAACACGCTCTTAAGCAATCACCTTCTGTGAAAGATCAGGTATCGAATGAACTTAGAAAACATATTAGCGCAAGCACTTGAGGCGGTAGCCAGTGCCAGTGAAATAGCGCAGTTAGAAGATATCAGGGTTAATTACCTTGGTAAAAAAGGCGAAATCACTAGCTTACTTAAAACGTTAGGTAAAATAGCACCTGAAGAACGTAAAGAAGCAGGCCAAGTTATAAACCAAGCTAAACAGGATGTGCAAGCTGCTATTAACGAAAAGCGTGAATTGCTTGCAGGTAAAGCACTTGAAGAAAAGCTAGCTGCTGAAACTATAGATGTAACTCTGCCTGGGCGTGTTATGCCTACCGGCGGTTTACACCCTGTTACGCGCACTATTGAGCGTATAGAAAGCTTTTTTGGTGAGTTAGGTTTTGAAGTTAAATCTGGTCCAGAAATCGAAGACGATTTTCATAACTTTGATGCGCTAAATATCCCTGAGCACCATCCAGCACGTGCTGATCACGATACCTTTTATTTCAATCCTAAATTAGTACTACGCACACAAACTAGTGGCGTGCAAATTCGTACTATGGAAACTGAGCAGCCACCACTGCGCATTATTTCACCTGGACGTGTATACCGTAACGATTACGACCAAACACATACACCAATGTTCCACCAGGTTGAAGGTTTAATGGTTGATACCGATGTTAGCTTTACTGAGTTAAAAGGTATTTTGCATGATTTTTTACGTAACTTCTTTGAAGAAGATATGGAAATTCGTTTCCGTCCTTCATTCTTCCCGTTTACAGAACCTTCAGCTGAAGTAGATGTTATGGGTAAAGACGGAAAGTGGTTAGAAGTACTAGGCTGCGGCATGGTACATCCCAATGTACTTAAGTCTGTGGGCATTGACCCAGAAAAATACACCGGCTTTGCCTTTGGCATGGGTGTAGAGCGTTTAACTATGTTGCGCTATGGCGTAAACGATTTGCGTGCATTTTTCGAAAATGACTTAAAATTCCTGAACCAGTTCCGTTAAGAGTGAAACAATAAAATGAAATTTAGTGAAAAGTGGTTAAGAGAGTGGGTTAATCCTGCTATTGATACGCAAGCTCTTTCGGAACAGCTTTCAATGGCTGGTTTAGAAGTTGATGGTGTTGAGCCTGCTGCTGCCAAATTTAATGGCGTAGTTGTTGGTGAAGTGGTTGAATGTGGTCAACACCCTGATGCAGATAAACTTCGTGTTACCAAAATTAACGTAGGTGGCGATGAGCTACTTGATATCGTGTGTGGTGCACCAAATTGTCGTTTAGGTATTAAAGTTGCTGTTGCAACTGTGGGCGCTGTACTTCCTGGTGACTTTAAAATTAAAAAAGCCAAACTACGCGGCCAACCTTCAAACGGAATGCTATGTGCTTTTGTTGAGCTAGGTATTAGCGAAGAAGGCGACGGCATTATGGAATTGCCAAGCGATGCACCAGTAGGCACTGATTTACGTGACTACCTAGGTCTTGATGACAATATTATAGATGTTGACTTAACACCAAATCGTGGTGATTGTTTAGGTATTAAAGGCCTTGCTCGTGAAGTAGGTGTTTTAAATAGCATTGACGTAAATGTATTAGATATCCCAGCGGTTACGCCAACAATTGATGACAAAGTATCAATTGAGCTAGTTAACGAAGATGCATGTCCTCGTTACCTTGGCCGTGTGATAAAGGGCATTAACCTTGATGCTGAAACACCACTTTGGATGGTTGAAAAATTACGTCGTAGTGGCGTACGTTCTATCGATCCTGTAGTTGATGTTACTAACTATGTATTACTTGAACTTGGTCACCCAATGCACGCGTTTGATTTAAATGCGATTGAAGGTGGTATTAAAGTTCGTAGTGCAAACGCAGGCGAAGAACTTGTTTTATTAGACGGTAATACCGCTAAATTAAACGACACAACACTTGTGATAGCCGATCATAATAAAGCACTTGCAATTGCGGGTATTTTTGGTGGGGAGCAATCAGGTGTTACAGATAAAACATCTGATATATTACTTGAAAGCGCATTTTTTAATCCTGTAGCAATTGCAGGACAAGCACGTAGCTACGGTTTACACACTGATGCTTCACACCGTTATGAGCGCGGTGTTGATTTTGCTCTACAACACGATGCAATGGAACGTGCAACAGCACTTCTTCTTGAAATTGTGGGTGGTCAAGCAGGTCCAGTAGTTGAAGCTGTTGCGGCTGATAAACTACCAAAAGTGACTGAAGTACGTCTTCGTCGTGCACGTTTAGACCGTGTTATTGGTCATCATATTGAAGATGCTAAAGTAACAGACATTCTTACGCGTTTAGGTCTTGATGTTAAAGTAGAAAATGAAAGCTGGAGTGCGGACGTACCAAGCTACCGTTTTGATATTCGCATCGAAGAAGATTTAATTGAAGAAGTAGCACGTGTTTACGGTTACAACAGCATTCCTAATGTTGCACCAACTGCAAAACTTAAAATGACGACACATAACGAAGCAACTATTGCGCTTAGCAAGTTCCGCAATACGTTAGTGACTCGTGGTTACCAAGAAGCAATTACTTACAGCTTTGTAGACCCTAAAGCACAAGCTATTTTACACCCAGAGTGTAAAGCAATGGTATTACCGCATCCTATTTCAATTGAAATGTCAGCAATGCGTGTAAGTTTAATGCCGGGTTTATTAGCGTCTGTAGCGTATAACCAAAATCGCCAACAGCCTCGTATTCGTTTATTCGAACATGGTCTTAAATTTATAAGCGACGAAAGTGCAGAAAATGGTGTTTACCAAGTACCGGTTATTGGCGGTGTTATTACGGGTCTTGTAAATGGTGAACATTGGGTTGAAGAAAAACGCAATGTTGATTTTTACGATTTAAAAGGTGATGTTGAAGCCTTACTTGCAATTACCAATGACATTACTCGCTTTGAAATTAAAGCCGAGCAGTCAGATGGGCTTCACCCTGGTCAATCAGCAGTAATATATGTTGATGGTAAAAAGGTTGGTTTTTTTGGTGCTTTACATCCTCAAGCTCAAAAGTCGTTAGATATCAACAACGCAACTTTTGTTTTTGAAATTGAAATGTCAGCAATAGAAAAAAGAAATTTACCGCAAGCCGAAGGGGTGTCTAAATTTCCTTCAAATCGCCGCGACATCGCGATTTTAGTGGCAGACAGCGTTAAATCTGGCGACATTTTAAGCGTGATCGAAAAAGTTGGCGGAAATCAATTGGTTGACCTAAACTTATTCGATGTGTATAAGGGCAAAGGTATTGAGCCAAATTATAAGAGTTTGGCGATTGCTCTAACACTGCAAGCGGTTGATAGAACACTCGAAGAGAAAGATATCAATCTAGTAGTTGATAACGTGGTGGCCGAATTGGCCGAACAGTTTAATGCATCGTTGAGGGACTAGATATGGCGCTTACTAAAGCCGACATAGCTGAACACCTATTTGAAAAGCTCGGGATCAATAAAAAAGATGCCAAAGATTTAGTTGAAGCGTTTTTTGAAGAAATCCGCTCAGCGCTAGAAAAAGGCGAGCAGGTTAAGCTCTCTGGATTTGGTAACTTTGATCTTCGAGACAAAAAAGAAAGACCAGGCCGCAACCCGAAAACAGGCGAAGATATTCCTATTTCGGCACGTCGCGTGGTGACTTTTCGACCAGGTCAAAAGCTTAAAACCCGCGTAGAAGTGGGCACAAGCAAAGCAAAATAAAAAAAGGCAGCGTAAGCTGCCTTTTTATTTGCCTGAATAACCTAGTTATTAAATTATACCAACCTGCATAAATCTTTGATCAATTTAACGAATTAAATAACACTATAACGTCGTTAAAATATTTTTATCTAGAACAACTAGATACAAAATTTTTGCCTAGTTCTAGCGTAATTTCCTTAACGTTAAATAGACCCCATACATAAGCAGATTGGTATTAGGTTATTTTTGCGATTATAAATTAAAACTCTCGAGGAGATACAAAATCACCTGCCATTATTTGCTGAAATGTTTGCTCTGCAAGTACATCTAGGCTATCTAAGCTTTTACCATTTGCGACTAATTTCTGCTCAATTTCAAATACATCAATATTTTCAATCCCCGACATTTGCGCTACTTTAGAAAATATATATGCGTGCTTAAACTTATCATGTTTATAAAAAAGACTAATAAGTGATGTATACACTTCCGGATTCGGTATGTTGTCTTTTTTATTGAGCTCTAGAGTTTTATAAAGTAAATCAATGGTTTTTTCATCATCAAATTTAATATAGTACGATGCTAAAAAAAATTGCATTTCGGCACTTTGCGTTACACTTTTATCATTTTCTATAGCCAATAATTTAGTCAACGCACTTTGGTTGTTATTTCGTGACCATTGGTAGTAGAGCAAACCTGGGTGGTTTGTATTTTGGGTATCTTGATATAACCGAGTCATTTCTTTAATACTCGTTAATTGACCATCAATACGTGACGTTTTTTTAGCTTTTAACTTAATATGTTCAATTTTAGCGGCCAAAGTTATGCATTGGTTATAAGATTCAAAGTCCTTGAGTAATTGGTATTTATTTTCATCAGTAGGGTCTTTGTATTCTATGTAGCGTTTGATAATTACATCAGAACGCTCATCCTTGCAGTGACTGTCTTTGTTTAAGTCGCTACAAAAGCCAGGTGTTTCTTTGCACACTTGTGCGAGTGTTAACGGTTCTTCACACCCTGCCAATGTTAGCAAACCCAATAGTACACTTGCTTTTTTAAGCATTCCTTAACCCCAAATGAATATTTACTTTGTTATTCTAACGCAATCATTTAACGCCTAACAGTAGAGAATAACTTCAGTTTAAATTAGAATAGCCCTGCCTGAAGTGCATTACTCTCAAAATATAGTGCATTTTTAAAGGCTATCCGTTCAAAATGATAAACTTAGGTAAATAAAATGACCTCATCTCACGAGTTAGAATACACAAATAGTTGGCAAGAGCGCCAAGATTACGCAGAAAGCATGCAACCAATCATTGGTAAGCTTTACCGTAATCGTGGTATCGAAATCGCTGTATATGGCCGTCCTCTCGTAAATGCCAGTACTATAGATATTATCAAATCTCACAAAACCGTTGCTCAGTTTGAAGGCACTAAATTACGTTTGCGCGAAAGCTTCCCATTTTTAGAAGCTATCAGCAAAATGGAATTAAACTCAGCACGTATTGATATTGGTAAGCTTGCATATAGTTATTTGTTCACTGAAGCCGCAAAAGGTCGTTCAGTAGAAGAGTTTGTAAAAGATGAACTTGCAGAAATAACAGACTCACCAGCGAAAGAGCCACGCGATGTAGTATTGTATGGTTTTGGTCGTATCGGTCGTTTATTAGCGCGCTTATTAATTGAAAAATCAGGTCCATATTCAGATTTACGTTTGCGCGCTATTGTTGTGCGTGGTGGTAAAGATGGGGATCTTGAAAAGCGTGCAAGCTTACTGCGTCGTGATTCAATTCACGGTCCATTCAATGGCTCAATCACGATTGATAAAGAACGCAATGCAATTAAAGCTAACGGTAGCTACATTCAAGTTATTTACGCTAACTCTCCTAGCGAAATTGATTACACTCAATACGGTATCGACAATGCATTAATTGTTGATAACACTGGTATTTGGAAAGACGAAGCGGGCCTTGGCCAGCACCTAGAGTGTAAGGGCGCTGCAAAAGTATTATTAACAGCTCCTGCAAAGGGCAATATCAAAAACATCGTATATGGTGTTAATAACAAAGATATTTTACCTGAAGATAAAATTGTTTGTGCAGCAAGCTGTACAACCAATGCAATTACACCAACGCTTAAAGCATTAAACGATAAGTTTGGTATCAATAATGGCCATGTTGAAACTGTACACTCGTACACGAACGATCAAAACCTTATTGATAACTACCACAAAGCAGAGCGCCGTGGCCGTGCCGCAGCACTCAATATGGTAATTACTGAAACAGGTGCTGCAAAAGCGGTTTCAAAAGCATTACCAGAGCTTGAAGGCAAGTTAACAGGTAACGCAATCCGCGTACCTACACCTAATGTGTCGCTAGCTATTTTAAATCTTAACTTAGCAACAAGCACATCAGTTGAAGAGCTAAACGCATTTTTACGCGACACAGCACTTCATTCAGACTTACGTGATCAAATTGATTACACTGCATCAACGGAAATTGTATCTACCGATTTAGTAGGTAGCCGTTACGCAGGTGTTGTTGATTCACAAGCAACAATTGTTGAAGATAACCGTATTGTTTTATATGTATGGTACGACAATGAGTTTGGTTACAGCTGCCAAGTAGTTCGTTGTATGCGCGATATGGCCGAAGTGTCATTCCCAAGCTTACCTCGCTAATTTATTTGCAGTGACTTAAAAGCCAGCATGTTGCTGGCTTTTTTGGTCGTGTATTATTTTTAAAGCGTATGCCTTGTGATAGGCTTTAATTAAGAAGATGCACATTCGTTTTACTATTTATAAAATAATGTCAGTTCTGTGAATTAATAAGCAGATAAACTTATTCAACCTAAAGGTTTTTTCATGAAAATCAGCAGCAATTTCGATAGTGGTAATATCAAAGTTATTGAAGCCACCGATCCTTTAAATATTCAATTAGAAATTAATAAAGATCACCAGTCTGAATTTTATCAGTGGTTTCACTTTCGTCTTGAAACAACACCTTACCAATTGCATAAGTTAAATATTAATGAGCTTGATAAATCAGCTTACCCAGATGGTTGGGAAGGGTACCAAGCCGTTGCATCATATGACCGCCAAACATGGTTTCGTGTACCATCAAGCTATGAAAATGGCACATTAAGCTTTGAAATTGAACCAGAGTGCGGCAGCGTATATTTTGCTTACTTTGCGCCATACAGTTACGACCGCCATTTAGATTTATTATCTTGGGCACAAAGCCAAGGCGCTTGCCAATTAATAACGCTTGGTGAAACACTCGATGGCCGCGATATGAGTGTGCTTAAAATTGGTGAGCCAAGTGAAGACAAGAAAACCATTTGGATCACAGCACGTCAACACCCAGGTGAAACAATGGCGCAGTGGTATGTTGAAGGTCTACTGCACAAACTTCTTGATGACGAAGACCCACATGCAGCTGCGCTTCTATCAAAAGCAGTTTTTTACGTTGTGCCTAATATGAATCCAGACGGTAGCGCACGCGGACATCTTCGTACTAACGCTAAAGGTGTTAACTTAAACCGTGAATGGCAAACACCAAGCATGGAAAATAGCCCTGAGGTTTACTTAGTGCTTAATAAAATGCGCGAAGCTGGCTTAGATATGCACTTAGACATACACGGCGATGAAGCTATCCCATATAACTTTGTGGCAGGCAGTGAAGGTATTCCAAGTTACGATGAACGCTTAAAAGGTTTAGAAGATAGCTTTAAAGCTGCGCTTTTAACTATTACACCTGAGTTTCAAGATGAGCATGGCTATCCAAAAGATGAGCCAGGTCAAGCTAACCTAACGGTAGGTTCATCAGCTACGGCTGAAGAATTCAAAGCATTAACGTACACAATTGAAATGCCATTTAAAGATAACAACGCTTTACCGGATCCAGATTACGGCTGGTCAGATCGTCGTTCGTATCAATTTGGTCAAGATACATTAGCGGCTATTGTGAATGTTGTTGATGATTTAAGATAAAACGTTTATCTAAAAGGGTATCAATAGTTTTGATACCCTTTTTGCTTTTAATAAAACCTCTTGTATAAAAAAATAATAATCATATAGCAGCTTTATTCTTAAAACGTTTTCAACGCTTCTTCGCTGCGTATCATCACCGTATCGGTACAAATCAATCTACTTTCATTTAAATACTACAGATGTAGTGCCTTTCGCCAAGCGTGTAATTATATATTTTGAAAATTAAGTGTTAACAAAGTTAGGTTACTTAAGTTAAGATTAATTAAATCATGAGTCGGGACGGGAGAGGTAAAACCTCATTTCGTAAAGCTTATGTAGCGGAGTAGCTAAAGCAGAGTCTCGTAATTAAAAATAATAAATATAACTATAGAGGATATCCATGGAAGCTTTTGTAAGTGCTGTTAATGATGTTGTTTGGAGTAATGCACTCATCTATTTATGCCTAGGCGCAGGCTTGTTTTATTCAGTATTAACTCGATTTGCTCAAGTTAGACATTTTAAAGAAATGTGTAAGTTATTATTTAGTCCTAACACGTCTGATAAAGGTATCTCATCTTTTCAAGCCCTTGCAGTATCGTTGTCTGGACGAGTAGGCGTGGGTAATATCGCTGGCGTTGCTGCCGCTATCGGCTTTGGTGGGCCAGGCGCAATTTTTTGGATGTGGGTTGTTGCATTTTTAGGTGCAAGCACTGCATACGCAGAGTCTACTTTAGGCCAAATTTATAAAACAGAGGAAGATGGGCAATACCGTGGTGGCCCAGCGTACTATTTTGACCGTTGTTTAGGGCAAAAGTGGCTAGCTGTTTTATTTGCTGTTTCGGCGATTATTGCCTGTGGTGTTTTTCTACCTGGTGTGCAAGCAAATGCAGTAGGTAATGCGTTTACCCAAGTGTTTGGCAGTGGCAACATGGTTACTACTAGCTTTGGTGACGTAGGTAGCTTTAAGTTAGTCGCTTTAGCAATCATCCTTATTGTTTTAGCGTTTATTATTTTTGGCGGTATAAAGCGTATTGCAAACTTTACACAAGTAGTAGTGCCATTTATGGCACTGGGTTACATAGTACTGGCATTAATCGTGGTATTTTTAAATTTAGATAAAGTAGCTGATATATTCTATTTAATTATTAGTGATGCATTTACTGCACAGGCTGGTTTTGGTGCCGCTATTGGTTGGGGCGTAAAGCGTGGTATATATTCTAATGAAGCTGGCCAAGGTAGTGGGCCTCATGCTGCAGCTGCTGCAGAGGTTGATCACCCAGCTCAACAGGGTTTAGTACAAGCTTTTTCGGTTTATGTTGATACCATTTTTGTGTGTACTGCAACAGCATTAATGATTTTAATAACGCAGCAATATAATGTTGTGGGTGATTTACCAGCAGGACAGTTTATTGTACAAAATGTCGATGCAGCGACTGAAGTAGGCTCAGCAGCCTTTACTCAAATGGCTTTATTTAGTGTATTTGGCAGCTTTGGACAAGCATTTGTCGGTATTGCATTATTCTTCTTTGCCTTTACCACAATACTTGCTTATTACTTCATTGCAGAGACAAATATTGCTTACTTAAATCGTTACTTTAAAGGCAATATCCCGCTTGTCCTTGTGAAATTTGTGATTATGTTCATGGTTGCATACGGTATGGTTAATAATTCAGGTTATATCTGGACTATTGGAGATATTGGCGTTGGCTTAATGGCTTGGATTAACATATTGGGTATTTTAGCTATTTTCTTTGTAGCTAAGCCAGCTTTGTTATGTTTGAGCGATTATGAGGATCAGAAGAAAAAAGGCGGAAAAATCACATTTGACCCAGTTAAATTAGGGATTAAAAACGCCTCGTTTTGGGAAAAGCGTTTAGAGAAACAGTCAAAAGACGCTGAGTAATTAAACTTAGTGGGCAACTTAGAAAATTATAGCCCCTAAATCAGTTGTTGGTTTGAATTCAAAAAAGACAACGAGAAATAAAACAAGTACAATAAAGGCGCCGAAAGGCGCTTTTTTTATGCGTAGTATGGAGAGAAGTATGGCGATTATTCGTTGCCCAAAATGTGCAAAATCAATTTCAGATAAACATAAGCAATGTCCGCATTGCGAAAGCAACATTGCAGAGCTAAACGACGAGCAAGTTTTACAACTTCAGCGCGAACAGCGAATTAAAAAAAAGCAGATGTTTATAAATCACTCCTTTTTGGCGCTTATCTTATTTTTAGGTGGTTTTTTCTGCTTGTACTTTTTACAACCGCAAGAAGAAACACTTCAGTGGTATGCTTACACTGCCGCAATAGGCATAGGCTGTATTTGGTACCTTGTAAATCGTATTATTTTAGTGACTCTAAAAAAGAAAAAATGACATGAACATCGACAATCTTGTACAAAATATTACTCCCGAATTATTCGAACGCTTACAATACGGTGCTTCTACTGGCAAGTGGCCAGACGGTACCGTTTTATCAGATGAACAAAAGCAACAAACAGTGCAGTTGGTTATGTTGTATCAAGCAAAGGTGGCTCAATCAAACGAGCAATTTACGATTGGTGCTAATGGTGAAATGATCCAAAAGACAAAAGCTCAACTACAAAAAGAATTCAAATCAGACAACGAAATAGCTAGGTTTAGTGAACATGATCTTTAAGCACCTTTTTACACCTAAGTGGAAACACCCAAAGCAACAAGTACGTCTTGATGCTATCGAAAAATTAGACATTGAACGTGATGCAACCATATTAAACACGTTAGCACTTGAAGATAGCTCAGCTGAAATTCGCCGTAAAGCGCTGCAAAAGGTAAACAATTTGCCGCTATGGTGGAAAGCGTATAAACAAGATCAAGCATTAAAAGATATAGCAGAGCTGCAAATATCTAATGCTGTTTTAAATAGCGAAAGTACACTAACAGCGCAAATCAAAAGTGAATACATAGAGCGTTTTGCACCTGTTAAAACACTCGAAAAGTTAGCATTTGCAGAAAAAGAACTGCAAGTACGCGTTAAATTATTAAAACGTTTAGCAAATCCAAAATTAGTAGAAAAAGCATTTAAAGAAGGTAGCGAAGAGCTACAAACTCAGTTAGTTGAACTTGTTATTACCCATCAATTAATTAAGCCATTAGTAAAACATGCAAAAGGTGATGCAAAAGCAGCACTTGAAACGCATATTGAAAATGAGCGTTTAGCAATTGAAATGCCACTTCAGGTTGAAAGTGCAACACGTGTTATTTTAGCTAAGTTAAATGCTTTACGTGAAAAAACAGATTTTGGTGTTGTAAATTCACAAGCCGGCGAATTAATGGCCCAGTGGCAAGCACTTGAGCTCAAATGGTTAAGTGATGAACGTGTAAAGCTGCTTGATGAAAAATATATTTCTATTACTACTAAGTTAGATGCACACATTGAACAGCTAAAAGCAGTACATGACAAAGAGCAGCAGCAATTAGCGCAACAACAGCGTCAATTATTAGCACTTGCAACACTTGAAGCTTTGGGTGAAGAAATTGAAAATGCCTTACAGCTTGGTCTTGAAACTCCAGAGCAAATTCAACAAGATTGGCTTGATGCAAAAGTAGCGCAAGCTAAGCAAGCTATTAGCGAAACAGAACTTGCTAATAATGCACAATCAAAACTCGCTGTAAGCAAGTTAGAAAAACTATTTACTCAAGTTGCTAAATTACCCGAGCTAACAACGGCTATTAAAGAGTACAAACTCGCTTTTGCAGCATTATGCGAAATTAAGCCAGCAGAAGATTTAGCACAATACGATGCAACTCTAACTGAATTTAATAATGGCTTTAAAGCAGCGCGTAATCATTTGAATGTTTTAGATGGCCCACTGCAAAGTACCTTTAAAACACAGTTAAATGGGCATAAAAAGCAATTTTTAGCACCAATGAATGAGCTAGTTAAGCCACTTGAAAAAAACCAAAGCCAAGCAAAGCGCAAAGCTCGTGATGTTAAGCGCCTAATTGAAGAAGGTCGTTTTAATGTTGCTTTTGGCGTGTTTAAAGGCTTTGAAGAGTTATTTAATACACTTACTGAGCAATATCAGCAGCCACTTGTAAACATAAAAGCAGACCTTGAAGCGCAACTTGCAGATGCGAAAGATTGGCAAAAATACGCTGCAGCACCAAAGCGTAAAGCTTTATTAGAAGAAGTAAGTGCATTAGTAAGCGAAGAGTGTACAGACCCACAACAACGCGCAGAGCAAGTAAAAGCGCTACGTAAACGTTGGAATGAGTTAGGTCGTTTAGACACAGATGAAGAAAAGCTACAAGGTGTGCAGTTTGATGAACAAATCGAGTTGTTATTTGCGCCTTGCCGTAGTTACTTCGCAGAGCAAGAAGTGCAACGCGAAGCATCAAAAGCACAGCGTGAAAGTATTATTAACGACATGCATGCGCTCCATTTACAGCCAACTGCTGAGGATGATTTTGATTGGAAACAATATGAAAGCCAATACAATCGTTTAAATAAAGCGTGGCGCAGTGTGGGTAAAGTTGACCCTAAAACATACCGTACACTAAACGATCGTTATAAAAATGAGCAACAACAAGTACTGGCTTTATTAAACGCATTTCATAAAAGTAATGCAGCACTTAAAAATGAGTTAGTAGAAAAAGCGCAGCAATTATCACAAAGCGATGATTTAGCCGCTGCCTGCCAAGAGTTGAAGCAAATGCAGCAGCAATGGCAAACCATTGGCTTTGCTGGTTTAAAAGCTGAAAATGCGTTATGGCAAAAGTTTCGTCAGTATAACGATGAAACATTTACTAAGCGTAGTAGTGAGTTTGAGCAGCAAAAACTCGAGCAAAACGAGTCAGATAAGCAAGCAGTTGCAGAACTTGCTGAGCTTGAAGCAGCACTTAGTGATGTTAATCAAAGAGCGCAGTTGCACGACCTAGAAACAAAAGTGAAAGGGTACACGCAATTTAGATCGCTTGTGCCAAAGGTTACTAAGCTACTAGCTGCTATTGAAGATAAACTTGCATTGCTTACAAGTAAATCTGAGCAAGCTAATTTAGATGCATTAATTACTGCACTTGAAAACAATGAAGCGTTACCAAGTCAGTATCAAGCACCGCTTAAAACAACATTAAGTAAAGAGCAACTTATTACTCGCATGGAAATACTAGCGAACGTAAGTTCAACCGATAAGTCACTTAGAATGGCAGAACAAGTAGCCATGCTAGATGACAAACATCGTGGCGATCATGCTGATTTAAACTATTATTTAAAACAGTTATTAGCGCTCAGTGACGGTTCAGTTGAACCTGACACACTAACGCGACTTAAAGCGACACTTGCAGCTTAATAAAACCAGCATAATATGTGCTGGTTACTATTTTACTAAGCCGCTTTAATAGCGGCTTTTTTATGTATCACTAATTCATAAACAAAAGGGTTCTCATGAGAATTTTAGTTATTATTGCAGCGTTATTTTTAACTGCCTGTAATACCACGCAAGGCATATCAGTATATTCATTTACTAACTCTGAGGTTGAGTCTGTACTGGGTAAGCAATTACCAAAGTTAAGTGAAAAAGTAAGCTTAATGGGTTTGCCGGTTCAGTTTGATGTAAACGATTTAAGTGTAAATATTGGGCCTGATAACCGCGACGTTGTTGTTCTTGGTGCTGATTCAAGCGCTGAAATTAATGCATTCGCACTTAAATACCCAGTGCGTTTAAAGCTACAAATTGAAGGTAGCCCATTTTACGACAGTGAGAAAAAAGCGGTGTTTTTACGTAATATTAAATTACTTGATTCGAGTGTTGATGCCGGTGGTTTCAAAGGTAATTTAGGTGCACTTGATAGCCAAGCAATGGATGTGATTAATGCTTTTTTAGCGGTTAACCCTGTTTATACTCTAAATATGGATGACCCTAAAATGATGCTACTTAGTAAGCTTCCACTTGATATGAAAGTGGTTGAAGGTGCAATTAAGCTAGTACCTCGTCTATAAGTAGATCTACCTACTTATAATATACGTATTAATTAGCCTGACTTTCAGGCTAATTAGGTTTTAATATTATGGCGGCTCCTCGTACTGTTCCCACTTCTAGGCTTTCTCGCTTTGCAAAATTAGGCTCACTTGTCACAGGTGTTGCTACCAACATGTTAGTTGATGGTGCTAAGAGCGCGCTAACAGGTAAAGGTTGGGACAATAAAAGCTTACTGCTACAACCTAAAAACATTGAAAAACTAGCTATACAGCTATCTCATTTACGTGGCGCTGCGATGAAGCTAGGGCAATTGCTTTCAATGGATGCCGGTGATTTACTTAGTCCTGAATTGGCTCAGTTACTTGCTTTACTGCGCTCAGACGCGAATCCAATGCCTCATAAGCAGCTTGTTGAAGTGTTAAAAGAGCAATGGGGGGATGAGTGGCTAGCGCGTTTTTCTCACATTGAGCTAAGGCCTTTTGCAGCGGCTTCTATAGGGCAAGTTCATTTAGCTTATAAAGAAAATGGCGATCAGCTTGCTGTTAAAATTCAATATCCTGGTATTGCAAAAAGTGTAGTAAGTGATGTCGATAACGTTATTTCGTTATTAACGATTTCTCGATTATTGCCAAAAGATCTTAATATTAAACCACTTATTGGTGAGGCTAAGGCACAGTTATTAGCTGAGGCTGATTATAAACGTGAGGCTCAGTACTTAATACGTTATAAAAATGCATTAGCAACTAATCCCCACTTTAAAGTACCCAACGTATATCCAGAGCACAGCACACAACAAGTGCTAACTATGGAGTATATAAAAGCAGAACCTATTGAGAGCATTACAGAGCTACCAGATAGTCAAAAAAGCTTTGTTGCAGAGCAACTGATTGATTTGTTTTTTAAAGAAATGTTTGAATTTAAATTAATTCAAACCGACCCTAACTTTGCCAACTTTCATTATCAGCTTGATACACAAAAAATTGTTTTATTTGATTTTGGTGCAACGCGAGAAATATCAACCGAGCTTAGCTTAGCGTACTTAGCCTTATTTAAAGCGGGTAGCGAAAACAACCGAGAAGGTGTACTTAAAGCGGCATCACACATAGGTTATTTTAAAAATGACTTAGTTGATGAGTATAAAAACAACGTCATTGATTTATTTTTAATGGCGTGCGAGCCACTAAGAGCAGAAGGGGAATTTGATTTTAAAAATAGCGAACTCGCGCTCAAAATTAAAAATGCAGGGCTTGCCCTTAGTGCGCAATCTCAGCAATGGCATACACCGCCCGTTGATGCGTTATTTATTCACCGAAAACTTGCAGGACTTTATTTAATAGCCGCAAGGCTAGGTGCAAAAATAGATGTAAAAACGTTATTTAAGCACTATTTATAGCTTTTTAACTTACGCGTAAGTGCACTTTAAGTAATGAGTGCAATTAGTGTATAAAATTGCCATAATGCTCGCGATATTTCGCGAGGTGTATTTATGATAAAACAATTTTTAAACGATCCTAAATTATTGCTAAACGCAGTAGGTGAGGGCATATACGGTTTTGACCTATCGGGTAATGCGGTGTTTGTTAATCCTGCCGCTGAGCGCATGACAGGTTGGTGCGCTGAGGAACTATTAGGTAAAAAAATACACCAATATCATCACCATACTCATGCTGATGGCACACCTTATCCCGCAGATGAATGCCAAATTTACTGCACCATGTTTGACGGAAAGCGTCGTGAAGTTAAAAATGAAGTTTTTTGGCGTAAAGACGGTAGCTCATTTGCAGTTCAATACACTTCAACACCGGTTTATCAAAATGATAAGTTAATTGGTGCTGTAGCGGTATTTCGCGATATATCACTGCAACAGCAAACACAAAATGCACTGCAAGAGGCACTTACTCAAGTAAAGCACTTAAGTGAGCAGCTAAAAGATGAAAACAACTACTTAATTGCAGAGCTCAACGAAGACTGGCAAGACTCAGGGCTAGTTGGACAAAGCCATATATTTCAAACCATGTTAGATCAAATAAAACTGGTGAGTGAAACCGACAGCACAGTGCTTATACTTGGCGAAAATGGCACGGGTAAAGAGTTGGTAGCCCGTAACTTGTATAGGCTAAGCAAACGTAGTGAGCAAGCCTTTATAAAAGTAAATTGCGCTGCATTTACACCGAGCTTGCTAGAGTCGGAATTGTTTGGCCATGAAAAGGGCGCGTTTACAGGTGCCAATGACCGCCGTAAAGGGCGCTTTGAACTTGCTGATAAAGGCACCTTGTTTTTAGATGAAATAGCAGAGCTTCCACTTGAGGCGCAAAGTAAATTACTGAGAGTCCTGCAAGAACAAGAGTTTGAGCGTGTGGGTGGCAGCAACACGCTAAAAGTAAACATTAGAGTAATTGCAGCGACTAATCGCGACCTGTGGGAAATGGTACAAAAAGGCACGTTTAGAATTGATTTGTATTATCGGCTCAATGTATTTCCTATAAAAGTACCTGCCCTTAAAGATCGAAAAGAAGATATTCCTTATTTATGCGCTAATTTGATTGCGCAGCTAAATAAACGGCTCGGGAAAAATTTAAAAGGGCTAAGTAAAAAAGCAATTACGCAGCTGCAGGCTTACGATTGGCCAGGCAATATTAGAGAGCTGCAAAATGTACTTGAACGCGAAGCTATTTTATCTAATCAAGCGGTACTTCAGCTAAGTCAGCCTTTGCAAGCGGGTGGTGAAGTAGTTATTAATCCTTCACTTACGCTCGATGAAGCGCAAAA
Source organism: Pseudoalteromonas sp. SR41-7 (assembly GCF_014163935.1). Lineage (NCBI taxonomy): Bacteria > Pseudomonadati > Pseudomonadota > Gammaproteobacteria > Alteromonadales > Pseudoalteromonadaceae > Pseudoalteromonas > Pseudoalteromonas sp. SR41-7. The sequence goes on from NZ_JACJEF010000017.1 coordinate 18,787, forward strand.
GCAGCATATAACCTCTGTTCTAGCGTTATCGCACTGGCAAATATCAGGTGATAAAGGAGCGGCAGTTAAATTGGGCTTACCTGAGAGTACACTACGCTCAAAAATGCGAAAGTTAGGGATTGCTAAAGATTCGTGATATATCGCGAAGTGCGTTTAGTGTCGCGAATTTTATTTTATTGCTTTGAAATAAACCGTTTAATATCAATAATGTAAATAAATTTTCAGCTTGGTCTGAAAGTTGCAAATGCTTGCGTAATACCCGTCATTATGAAGCAAGTACTATGAAGTTTGATATTAAAGAAGAAGACATGATCATTAAGCCCTATAACACCGAAGGGCCAATTTATATCCGCGAGCAAAAAGGATTTTTTCAGCGCATACGCCGTAATTTAGGTTGGCTGTTAATGCTAACTTTTATTGCAATACCGTGGATCCAATATAACGGTCAACAAGCTGTGCTGCTTGATGTGGCAACGCAAACCTTTACTATTTTTGGTTTAACACTCCTTCCTCAAGATTTTATGATTTTAGCCCTGCTATTCATGGTGGGGGCTTTTGCGTTATTTTTTGTAACCAACTGGCTTGGTCGGGTTTGGTGTGGATACACGTGCCCGCAAACAATATGGATGCTCATGTTTTCGTGGGTAGAGCAGCGCATAGAAGGCACGCGAAATCAGCGAATTAAATTAGATAAATCTCAGTGGACGCTAAGTACTTGGCGCAAAAAAATAACTAAGCACAGTGCGTGGATTATTATTTCAGTTTTAACCGCCACCTCGTTTATGGCGTATTTTATTCCAGCAAAAAGTTTGTATATGGAAATGCTTACATTTGAATGGTCAGGTATTACGAGCTTTTGGGTGTTTTTATTCGCTTTTTGTACTTACGGTAATGCAGGGTTTTTACGCGAAAAAATGTGCACGATTGCTTGCCCGTATTCTCGTTTTCAGGCTGTTATGTTTGATAAAGATACGTTGCTTGTTACCTATGATAGCAAGCGCGGTGAAAGTCGTGGACCGCGTAAACGCAAAGCCGATCCAAAAGAGCTTAACTTAGGTGACTGTGTAGACTGTAACTTATGTGTAGAGGTTTGCCCGGCAGGTATAGACATTCGAAATGGCTTACAATATGAATGTATAAACTGTGGCTTATGTATTGATGCTTGCGACGATACCATGGAGAAATTTGGTTATCAAAAAGGCTTAATTAAATACGCCAGCGAAAAACAAATGGAAGGCAAAAAAACCAATCCATTTAGATTAAAACTAATAGGATACGGCGCATTAACGGCTTTGTTAATAATTTCTATGTTTGCATGGATGCTGCAACGCACACCAATAGAAGCCTCAGTACTACGCGATAGGAATGCGCTTTATAGAGTGAACTACGAGGGCCTGGTAGAAAACCCTTATACACTTACTATTATTAATAAAACGCAGCAAGCACTGCATTACAGTATTGCCATAGAGGGCTTGCCAGAAGCAACACTCTCAAGTCCAAGTTCTACACTTATACAGCCAGGTGCAATGAAAAGAGTCCCCGTTACTGTAACAGCCGATGGTTACAATATTGCGCACAAAGTGAGTAAGTTACAATTTATAGTAACAGCGCAAGAAGATGCCAGCATTACTATAACCAAAGACAGCCAATTTTATAAAAATTAGTACAGTATATAAGCTCTATATAAACAACGACTTGAGCTCTACCTAGCTCAAGTCATTGTTTAATTCATTTAAAATAAAATGCTTTGCAGATTCTAGATTATCAAAAAGACAATCTTTGAAAGTAACGTCTCTTTTGGCGTTTTGCATTATTCGTTGCATTTGGCTTATAGCAATAGGTGATGTAAGCACAAACGCGCTAATTAAACAGTTGTTTTGCTGCATGCTGTGGCTTATGGCTACCATTTCTTGCTCGGCCTGTGGGGTTGCAGCTACAACGTTTGATGAGTCACTTATATAACCCCATTTCTCGCCTTTAAATGATTGAATGGTTTCAAAAAGCGCTGTTTTAAAATTACTTAAAAGCTCAAGTTCTAGGTTTCCGCTAAATTGTGCAATAACTATATTATTTTCAAGCGATAAATTAACGTGTCCGTTTTTATTTTTGTATTCCATTAATACCTCCTAAATTAGCTTTTTATCTAAATTTCGTTTAGCAGCCAAGAGGGTACAAGCGGCTGCAAACTTATTAAAGTGCTTTAATATAGTTAAGGGCGCTTTTAATAACCGCTACTTGCGCCAAAATACATTCTTCATCTGTGGCTGTTGGACTATCAGGGTATACCTCTGTTGTGGTTACATAGGGTGCATCTGTAAAGCCCATACACAAACCTAAATCGCGTGCTGCGTAATTAATAACGCCAAATTGCTCTTGAGGGACGCCTATTAACTGGTTATTTTCATCACTCGGTGCAATGTGCGTGACCTTTGCTACATCTTCGATAATTACTTTTTGAAATTCAGGCTCAGGCTTATTGGTATCGGCCACTAAATAAAACCCATCAGGTATGTTCCAATTAGTGTTTGTTGTGCCTTCACGGGCAGCAAGTGCGGGTCTAAATTCACTGTTATCGCTGTCGGTTGTTTCGTGTAAATCAATATGAGCAACTAAGTCTACATTGAGTGATTTTACAAACGCCATAATAGCTGCTGACTCTTGTGCTGGGCTGCCTTCGTAAAATGAGCGGTTAGGATCAATAGCATCAGGGTTCCAGCGGTTTATAGTTTCATATCCCCAAGGGCTAATGCAGGGCGCAACAACAATATTAAACTGCTCTGAGTGTTGCATAGCGGATGTTTTAGCAAATCTAAGTGCGCCATGTACGCCACTGGTTTCGTAGCCATGTACACCACCTGTGATTAAAACAGTTGGTTTATTGGCATTAAAGTTAGGCGTTTTTAATATATATAATGGGTAAGTACCAGCGGCGTAATTAAGCTCGCCGTATTGCTCTATATCTAAGGTGCTTTTAAGGTCATTAATTAGCGTTACGACTTCGTTTTGGTAACTGCGTTTAATGTTTTGGCGTGCTAACCACTGGGCTTTATCGTTGTTATTCCATTTTTTGCCTGGTGTGCCAATAGGGTATGTGCTGTTAGTCATAATAAACCTTTATATCAACTGTTATTTGTTCTCCTATAAATAAGGAGGGCAATTACAATTGGTAAAATTACTTAATAAAGGCGTAGCTTAACGCTGAGTAAATTAGCGTGCAAATTAAAACGTTAAAGTCATATTTTTAATAGCGCGTGATTGCAGGGCTTTAATATAACTTTGGTTTGCGAACTCACCCGAAATACTACCTAGTCGTTCACGCTTTACACTAACTGTTAAACTACACGTTTTACTTTGATCTACTTGCGAGCTGCTAAACATATCTAAGCTTTGCAAATCTATTTCAAGGCGCGAAGTACTAAGCGCAAAAAGCATTGATTGTAAAAGTGTTTCATTATTATTGTTAGTGCAGCTACTGCTAAGTTCTACTTGACTAGTACTATTGGGATCAGTGCCATCTAACTGAACTGTAAGGGGACTATTAATACTAAAAGTTTGGTTGTTACTCGGGGTTAAAATAATAAAATTTAAAGGTAGTTCCACACCTGAATTCGCATTTATGCCATCGTCTCGTTTAAATTTTATATCAAACTGTTGGTTATCATCAGTAGCATTTATATACGCTTGGTAATCAACGTCTAAAAAGTCGGTATCTTTTGTAAGTACAATAGCAGTGTTATTAACAACAGCTTGCAATGAGTCGCTATCGCTTAAAATAATGTTTGAGCCATTAGCATCTCCCGCATTTAGCTCTGCGTTAACACGCGTGCGGTTACCGTCAGAAATCAGTTCAAAGCCTGCCCAAATTCCTTTTGTTTTTACTAAATTCGACTCTGTTTCTGTTGTACAGGCGCATAATAATAAAATTAAAGCAGTTGTGGTAATGCACTTTTTAAGCATGTTAGCTCCTTTTAACCACTGAATTAGCTATAAGTAATTGTTTAATTGCGGATATACCTGGTAAATATATTAAGTGTATTTGTGCATTGTTACACAACACACTATCTGTAAATGTTTAAAATTGTTAATGGTTGTGAGTAAAATGATAACATTAAGTTTTAAAAGTCAGCCTGCTAAGAGGTTGCTTGATAAATGACTACTATTTAGCGTTAAATGTAATATAAAAGAGTATGTTACAATCAAGCCAAAGCATATCTTCATATTGAGTATTATGGCGCAGTATATTGCTACTCCAAGTTGGCTAGGCCGTTTTTTTACCCGTATTAAACACGTAACTATTGAACAAGAGCGCCTTGTTGTGCATTTTAGAAGTGTTCCCGCACGGACATTTTTAATTAAAGACTTTGATAATTACTCAATACTTAAAAATCGTTTATTTAGCGCCAAAATTAATTTGTGCGATAGTAGCAATACATCAATTAGCTTTTTAAACAAAGCACAAGCTAAGTCTTTAAATACCGCCCTTAATACGCAATTTTCAGCCATGCTTGAGCAAAAAGTAAATAACGCCAAGGCTTTGCTAAAGCGTTATGCTTTAGATGAGTTTTTACGTGATAGTTCCATGAAAATACTTAATAACGAAGTATTTTTACTTGCTAAACAATACGCTCAAAGTACAAATACATGGCAACAACACTTATCGCCAAGCAGTATTAAATTTTTAAATATACTGAGCTCCACACCCAATACTCACGATGCAATCGCACAGCTGCGCCATAAATATGAAAAAAAACAGCTAACTCTTAAAAATGACTTTTTTAATCAAGTAGAGTCAAATCCATTAACAACAGAGCAGCGCTTAGCGGTTATACGCGATAACGATAAAAACCTAGTATTAGCGGCAGCAGGCACAGGTAAAACATCTGTGATGGTCGCAAAATCGTTAGATCTAATAGCGTGTGATATTGCCAAGCCTGAGCAAATTTTGGTGCTGGCCTATAATAAAACAGCAGCAAATGAGCTTAAAGAGCGCTTTATTAAACGCGCCACGTATGCAAAATTGCATACCAAAGCACCCACTATTTTAACGTTTCATGCGCTTGGGCTTAAATTATTACAAAGTGCTAAAAAGCCAATCGAATTGTCAAAATTTGCAACCGACCCAGTTCAATTAAATAGTTGGTTAACTGGGTGGGTAAGTAAAAAAATACAAACCGAGCCACAGTTTTTAAAAGCATTTGTAGATTTACTCCATGAGCCGATTGATATATTTAGCTTTAAAGATAATGCACAGTACGAGCGGTACGTACGCGATAACGAATACCGTAGCCTTGCGGGTCATAAAGTAAAAAGTTATCAGGAAGTGCTTATTTCAAACTGGCTACATTTGAATTGCGTGGCGCACAGTTATGAGGTGAATTATCACTTTAATCAAGGCGCAGAGCTAAGTGGGCAATACCAACCAGACTTTTATATACCTCAATACGATATTTACTTAGATCACTTTGGCATTGATATGCAAGGGAATACTCGTGCCGATATAGATAAAAAACACTATAACGAGCAAATTGCATTTAAGCGTAAGTTACATAAACAAAATGGCACCACTTTACTCGAAACCTTTCATTACAACTGGGTAGAAGGAAAGCTAGAGCAAACTCTCGCTAAACAATTAAAGCAGCATAATGTTGAATTAACACCTTTAAGTAACGACGAAATATTTCATACTTTAAATAACTCAGGACAGTTACAGCAAGGCATTGATAAGTACATAAAATGCTTACAAGCTATTCGAGTGGAGCAACTAAGTAATAAGCAAATAGCGCAGCGCATCAAGCAAAGTGGTATTAAAAACTATCAACAATATGCAAACTTGTTAGTGCAAATTCATGACGCTTATATAAATGAACTAAGCACGCAAAATGCCATTGATTTTGACGACATGATTATTCAAGCAACAAAGGCGATAGTAAGCGGAGATTTTAATATTCCATGGAGCCACATTTTAGTTGATGAGTTTCAAGATATATCAAGTGCGCGTATGGTTTTTTTAAATGCCATATTAAAATATGGCAAAGGAATACGCTTTACTGCGGTAGGTGATGACTGGCAAGCAATTTATCGGTTCTCGGGTGGTAATTTAGCGCTTACTACACGCTTTAATGAATTAGTGGGCAGCCACTCACTTACTATGTTGCAAAAAACATTTAGATATAACAATAGTATTAGTGATGTAGCGGGGCGCTTTGTAATGCAAAACCCTGAGCAATATAAAAAGCAGATCAGCACACATACGCAAGTAACCACACCACAAGTTATTTTGTTAGACGATTTATACCAAGGCACTAAATCGATAGAAATAAAAGTACAGCAGAGCATAAGCACTATTCAAAAAAACGATGCATCAGCGAGCATTGCCATACTTAGTCGATACCGATACATGTTAAATAGCGTGCAGCAGCATTTAAAAGATAAAAAGCATACAAACCCTCTTTATTTTTGGACATTGCATAGCGCTAAGGGGCTTGAAGCCGATTACTGTATTATTATTGGTTTTGAACAAGGTAAATTAGGGTTTCCTAGCGATAATCAAAATAACGTCCTAGTGGAGTCGTTATTACCAGTGCAAGATGAATTCACTCACTCAGAAGAAAGGCGTTTGCTTTATGTAGGTATTACGCGCGCAAAACATAAAGCGTATTTAATTGCAGACCCTTATGCATGCTCAGCGTTTGTAAAAGAACTAGTAAATGACGATTATCCTATTCAAATCGGCTCCACGTTGTTTAACAAGTCGCAACTAAAGCAAAGAGAGTGTAATACGTGCAGCGACGGATTAATTGTGCCAAAAACGGGTCAGTATGGTGATTATTATAGCTGTACTAATACGCAGATTTGCGAAACTAAACTACGAGTGTGTAAAAGCTGTAGTAGCCCATCAGTTGATAAAAGCACGTATTCACAATGTGTGAATACAGAGTGTAAAACGCAGCATCCAATTTGTGAAAAGTGTGGTCGCGAAATGCGTAAACGTAAATCTAAGCACGGTGAATTTTTAGGGTGCAGTGGTTTCGCGCTTAAAGAGGATAACTGTAAAAACACTCGAAAAATGAATGTTTAATGGCTAACGAGCAGGTTTACACCTGTCTATTTTATAGAACTATGTAAATAGAAATTACATTCATTTGATTGATTTTAACAAGTTATCAATGTCTAATAGAAAAATGAGCTTTAACTGTTGTTTATTATGCATTTTTTCAATAGATTCTTTTTATTAAATGACCATTATTCAGCCCCTGGTCAGGTTGCTGATTGGCGAATAAGTGCACTGCGCATTATTCTATCATTAGTAATGGTGTTATGTTTTGCTGTGGCGTGCCACACGTACACAAGCGCTATTGAATTTAACTTAATTTATATTGTTGTATTAACAAGCAGTTTTCTTGCTACTGCATGTGGTTTACTTATAGCAAGTAAGCGTTTTTATCACTTTAGCGCTCATGTACTTTTAATAGCCATTGTAGCTGCTAGCGTGTCAATGAACTTATTTTTAACAGACCTAGAGCTTGCTAAAGTGGGCTCTATGTATATGTATTCCTGCCCAATAATCGCACTTATGCTACTTGGTTATAGAACAGCCCTTGCTTATGGCGTATTAAATATTGCGCCGTTTTATATGATCATCAATAACGTTGATGTCTCGGGTTTAACTGGCATTGCTCAGCAACTTCCCGATGCCAGCTTATACATTACAGGGCTAATATTCTTATTTTTTAACATTTGTATTCCCCTTGCTGTGGCACGCACAATTGTGGCTGCTAAGCGTTTAAACAAAACAATGATAAGCGCTAATACACACCTTAAAGATAAAAATGAGCTTTATCGAAGCCTGTTCACCGAATCAAATAAAGCCAAAATTATTGTTGACGAAAATCTTGTCATTACTGATTTTAATCAACACGCTATTGATATGTTTGGTATAAAAAAAGAATTAAAAGAAGAATGCGTTAACCTTTCTCATTTATTTCCTACTTTAGTTTTTGACGCCCCTAATGCTCAAAATAAAATTGTGAAGTACAAAAAAAGCTATTTTAAAGCCTGCTACCAACAAATAACAATGAGTACAAACTACCGTGTATACGACTTTTACGATTGCACGCAAGAACAGCTCATTAAACAAAATTTATCGATGATGGAACAAGAAAATAAACGTTTACGCTTTAGAGACTCGCAAACAAAACTACCTAATAGAGAATGGTTTGAGCTGCAATGCGACAGATTAACAAGCAAATACCAAAAAGGTTTTTTTATCGTTGTTACCCAAAGTGCAAATAGTGAATACTTAAATTTAAAGCTCACTAAAGCCGACTCTCAAGCATTACTTATTAACGCGTACAAGCGTTTAAAGGCGATGGCAGATGGGCCGTTGTTGTGTGCCCATATAGGAGTAGGAAAGCTTGCTTTTATAATTGGCGCAAACTCGCAAAACGAGCTTGAAGATAAGCTATTAATGCAAATAAAAAATACATTAGATAAAACTTATAATGTGTTTGGCACTAAGTGTCAGCAATCATTTTTATTTGGTTTTGCAAAGTATCCTGATCACGGAAAAAACAGCACAACAGTACTTAGCAATGCGTGCGAAGCACTTAAAGTTGCAAACTGTAATATGCCTCTAAGTGGTTATAACGAAAAACAATCACAAGCTTTTATCGAAAAATACGAAATTTCGATGTTATTAGATGAAGCGCTTCAGCAGGGCGATTTGTCGGTACACTATCAACCTAAAGTAGATGCAACGGGTAAATGTATAGGGCTTGAAGCTTTAGCGCGTTGGAACAGTCCTATACTAGGTAATGTGTCGCCAGTGGTATTTATTCCTATTGCCGAAGAATACAGAATGGTCAGTAGGTTAACCGATCTGATTATTCAAAAAGTCTGCGCTCAAATTTCCAATTGGACTAAGGCGGGTTTACCGAGTGTGCCGGTGGCAATAAATATATCTCTAATTGATTTTAGCCAAACCGATTTTATGTCAAAACTGGTTAAATACCTTGCCGACTTCAACGTAAAGCCACCTCAAATAGAGTTAGAACTGACTGAAACCTCTCTTGAGGCAAACCAAGCGCATTCGCTAAAGCTTATGCAAACACTGCAATCGTGGGGTTTTACTATTTCGGTTGATGATTTTGGAGTGGGGTATTCTAATATTGCACGCCTTGCCGATTACCCTATTAACAAGCTCAAGTTAGATCGCTCATTAATCAGCCAAGTAACAAGCTCTACGCGTCAAAAAAGTTTAGTTAAAGCGGTGCACGTTATGTGTGAAGAGCTTGATATTAAGTGTGTAGCCGAAGGAGTAGAAACCCAAGAGCAAGTAGCAATAATGGCGCAAATGGGGTGTAAAGAATTTCAGGGCTTTTACTTTGCGAAACCAATGTCAGCCGAAAATTTTGCAGAGCATGTTAGCCGCCATGGCTTAGTGTTTAACCCCAAAGAGATGACGGCTCAACTTTAAATGTATAGCAGGTATTTTATTACCTAGTTACAGAGCTGTTGGGCGTTTATAGTTATTTCGCACTGATGAATAACTCCTGCTCCCCAATGCTGTATATCTGATTGAGCAGTACAGCCTGCATCTTCAATTAAAGCCGTATTGGCATCACATAAAAGTAGCACTGCGTTATCATCTTGTACGTTTACAATAAGCGTGTATTCCCCAAAAGGTGCAAGTTTGCTTAAATCGTTATTAACAGCGGCTTTTAATAACTCATCAGTTGTTGAATAGGGTGTTTCACTAAATTTTAGTGTGCCATCAACGGCTGTAGCAATATCTTTTAATTGTGAGGCTAAGTCGGCCATCACTTCTGGATTGTTTTTTTTAGGAGTGTAGCAACCGCTAAGTAATACTATGAGGCTTATATAAAGTAAGTATTTCATTTTATTGGCTCCATACCGTCATCGTGTTGTGTTCATCGTAGCCTGTATCTAGGTTCCAATTTTTAATTGCACTGTAATCAGTATCTAAAAATACGGCATTGGCAATAATGGTTATGTAGTGCTGAATGTTACTAACGGCAAAGTCAAAAATATCGTTGTAATGCATAGGCTCGTGCGGCGTTTTTAGATGTTCAATAAAAGTGGGGTCTACTTCGTTTGGGCGAGGATAAAACAAGCCTAAATCAGCAGCAACATGGCGTGCACAGGCAAATAATCGATAGCTTTCTTCAACATTATTTACTACAAGCTGAAAACCGTTATGCCATGAATTAAAGTTAGGAGCGTGTTGTGCTGCGTAGCTTGGGTGAACCGTTAATAAAGCATGTCGCCAAATTTTTGCAATATCGGTATCAAAATTATCGTCTTTGTTAGTACAAGATCCAATATTTTGTTGCACGCGGTCAGCATAACCTAACTCACCTAAGTTTAAACGTTGCCAAATAAACGCGTCTTGATTCATTTCGCAGGTACGGTGCGCCGTTTGGTTTTGCGCGTAAGGGCCTACTTTTAATTCAACAACCGGATGCACTGTTATATCTGCAGCAACATGGGCCATATAACCGCATAACCAGGCAAAACACTTTTCAAATGCTTCACCTTCAAGTGTTTTACAGTATTCAATCATTGCTTTAAGTAAATCGCCTGTGTGCTCATAGTGCATTAGGTCGGCCCACGCATTTTGGCTAGGCTGCGCTACAGCTAAGTAAGGATAATCGGGGGCTACACAGCCTAGTTCAAGGTATGCTTGGCGTTGGCTTAAAATAAGCTTTGCTTTTTTAGGCATATCCATTTTAGCGAGTGACTTGGTTTGCGTTGCAATATTAACAGCAGTGATGTGCGCAAAAGCACCTGGCATTGTCATATCCTTATGATTTATTAATAAGGGTACAGATTAACATTGAGAGGGGGTTAAATAAAGCCAACTAAATGCAAGTATAGCGGGGTAAACACCTATTAAATTAGCTGCTCAACTAATTGGCCATTCTCGTATAATTTAGCATGTTGACGCTTATGTTCTTCAAATAGGTAAGCTCTTAGTTGCTCTTGACCGCTATGAATTTGCGTTATTTTAGCGGCTATACCTTGCGTGCTTTGCCTTACGGGTTCTATTTCCATCGAAATACTTTGTTTGTTAGGTAAAATAAATTCCATGTGCTGTGATTTATTTAAATGGTTACCTTTTCTGAGGGGTTTTAAAAACATCCCCGTGTTTGATATTGATTCAATTTTAAACCCTTGGCTTTTAATATTTAGCTCACTCCAGCGCCAACTGCGCAGTGTGCCTTGTGTGTCTATTACTTCGGGGGCGGTTAAAATCGGTTTGATTATACCGGCGCTATCAATTTTCAAGTCCAACGGAAACCATAACTGATAGTGTGCAACCTCTGCGAGCAGGGTTAAATTAGCGCTACTAAGTAAGTGAGCAATATTGGCTGGTACTGAACTTTGTAACGTTAAAACGTGACTGTTGTGAGCATGTGACTTTGTATTGGGCTTAAATAACTCAGCAAAAAAATTTATCTCTTCATTAGAAAAGTCCATATTTCATCCCAGTTACATAAAATAATTCACCACCGTAATTTAAACAATGAAATTGGTCAATAAATGCTCCGTTTAAATTTGTTTAGATAATATTTACAAAGACAGAGGGGCAAACTAAACAATGTATTTAAATGCAGTGCTTAACCCGAACGTTTTTCAGAGACTTGAATTATTTAACATTTATAAAAATATATTTAGGCGCAAGTGGCTAGCTGTTAAACTACAGCACATTAGTTTTATTATTTATATTAGAGTTTACATTATGATATGTGCATTTTTACGTGATCAACAGCCGAAGTTACTGGGTATGGTAGTGGCATTGTTCGGTGCCGGTTTTTCAATAAATGCAGTAGCTCAAGAGCAAAGCCAAACTTTAATTTTAGTGGGGTCAGAGCTTACTACCTGTACTAGCGCCAAGCTTAATAATTGCCAAAAAGAGGCTGTTATTGATGGTAAGTCACATAATTTATATACACTTAGCAGCTCTCAAATAAAAAACATCGCGCAGCATTGGCCTAATAATAATGTTGAGGCAAAAACGGCTGTATTAAAAACACTTAAAACCATACAAAGTAAATCGTCAAATAGCGTATCAAAAACAGATTTACTCTGGCAGTGGCGCGATAAAAATAATCAGCAATTAGAAAGTCTAACTCAGCAAGAGTACAACTTTGTATTTGATATGCTAGAAGTACCGCTACTTAATAAAAACGGTGAGCGTTTAAAAGAGCAAGTAAATACCGATTTTAATAATGAGGTTGCGACTAATAATATTTTACAATTTGTGTCGGGCAGTTTAAAAGTTAATAACGCAAAACCAACCATGCTTGCTATTACGGCTTCGAGCCGCGACCCTTATGAGTCGGCAGATGTAGCGCAAAGTCTTTTGGCACAATCAAATATAAACACTCAATGGTTAGCACTAACGCCAGCGCTTGCTAAAGCGATTACGAGTAACTCGTGCGATGAATTACCAGCGCTTAGAAATACATTAATGAATGTGTATAACCGTGAAGTGATTTATCCCGATCGCACAAAGGCCGAATACGCTTTATGTAAAAATGGCACTAATGCACTTGTATCACTTATTAAAAATAGTACCGGTGTGATGTTTAATAGCGGTAATGCAGCATTAACTCATAAGGTATTATTTGATCAAAACAATAACCCATACCCGTGGACGCAAGCATTGCAAACTCGCCCAGTAATTGTAGGTGAAGGAGCCGGTGCTGCAATCCAAAGTAAAGTGACGGGCATGCTTACAAATACGACAAGCCTTGAGGCACTTCGTAAAAGTGAAAATAACACTAATGCTGGTGGGCTGGGCAGTTTTAACTTTGGTGTACTAGATACTCAATTTAGCGAACAAAACCGTACATTTAAGCTCACAGCAGCGCTAAATAAAAACGAAGTAAAAAGTACTAAAACAGAAATTCAACATGGTTTTGGTATTGATGAAAATACGGCTTTGGTTGTTATTAAATCGCCAGAAGGTAGTTTAATAACCGTAATAGGCAAAAGTGGTGTAGTGCATTTGGCTAACCAAGGAAAAGCCCAACCTGAGAGTAAGAGCTATAGCTACTCGTACTGGCCTACAAGCAGTGTAATTGAAATTACCAATAACACGTTTACCTTAAGCGCACGCACAATAGATGAAGCGTTACCCGCTATAAAAATACCTCCACTGCCAGTGCAGCGTTTTGGCTCAATTTTAACAAATTCAAAACTGCGTTCACTTACTCAAGCGATGTGCCTAAGCCAAGAGCAAAGTGCGGTAGCCCAACAAGACGAGTTTATAATTAGCCTTACAGCAACGAGTGACACGCAGTATCATCGCATCAATGCAAAAGAGTTTGGTTGTGCGCTAAGCAATTTAGAGTTAGCTATAAAGTCGATTTAGTGACTAACCTGAGCCAAGGGTTTAAGTTTTTGGCTCTTCTATATAAAATAGCCACCATAATGATTTAAAAGCCTTACTAAAAGAGTGTTAAAATGAATAAAGAAAATGATGTAATTTCTAGTCTAGCCGAATTAGAAAGCTTTTTATTAAATGTAGAAAACGGCGGTCTTGGCCTTAAGGGTGTTTCGGGCGTTGGTATGGCAACAAACAATAGTGATGGTAGTCGTTTTGTAGCCGTGTTTGACGATAATCAAAAATTACTTTTAGCGCGCGGTATTACAGAAGATGTATTCCAAACAGGGCAAGATATGGTACGTAATGGTGTAGGGCGCAAGCACTAGTACTTTAATAAAAAAGCGCTTAGAGCGCTTTTTTATTTTAATTTCAATAAATTGAAATCAAATGCCTTCATATAGATTCCACAAAGGCCACTTCAAGTTAATAACAATTAAATACAACCCCCATCAAAAACCACAAAACTAGCCAGCTAAACTCAGTTTTATTAAGTGCGCTTAGTTAAATAAGATAGTGCTACGGATAAATTGTAGAATCAAAACAGATGGATTTTGGCTATATTTTGAAGAGAAGTTTAACTTTTTGATATAAAGGGAGTTTATACCAATTCGCTTAATTAAGTGATCTATTTTTAGGATGGAAAAACGTGTTGATAGCTAGGCAAAAAATTCGCTATTTAGTTGTTCTAAATGAGAATTTTTTAACACAGGTAGCGACAAGTTTAGCTCCGCAAAATGATTAAGTATTATAGCGGATTGGTATTAATGGTCGGTATGGAGAGATTCGAACTCTCGACCCCTGCCACCCCATGTTACCGTGCTGAATACTGTTAAGTTGTTGATTTTATTTGTTTTATTCTGTTTCTGTGTATATAAAAACAGTGCTTTAAGTGCGTTCTTTGCAAAATACGTATTTAACGAAATCAATATGTTATATTTCATTTTACCACAACATAAATCATTTAAATTAAGTTTTTACCGTTTCTGCTAATGACTATTTTCCCCAAATTTTCGAGAGCGATCGTCTAGCTGTCGTATACTGTTTATTTATCAATTATCGCAAATATAAGAACATATACATGAAGCACTTAGTAACATTGTTTTTTATCACCACATTTTCAATATACTCATATGCTGATCAGAGCATTTGGAATGGCCTTGTTGTTGAGCCAGAGTACAGATGCTCACCCTACGATAAAAAAGCCCAATACCCTTATTCTCAGAGTGTAGAGGATGACATTGTGCAAAGTATGGGGGGCTTAGTGTACGGGCCATATACTGGACGGTACTTTGATCATGATACTATGACAGATATAGAACATATTGTTGCAGCATCAGAAGGTCATGATAGTGGCCTATGTAGTGCAAATGAAAATAAGCGAAGACAGTTTGCAACAGATCTTTTAAACCTAACTCTTGCGGCACCTAAGATTAATCGATGCAGTACAGGAGGAAAGTGTGGTTTTGACCCTTCAGAATGGTTGCCTGAAAAAAACGAATGCTGGTTTGCAAATAGAGTTGTTGAAATAAAAACAAAATATGAGCTCAGTGTAGATACAGAAGAAGCTAATACCTTAGAGGCTGTATTATCTAAATGTGATAGTTTTGAAATGATTTTTTATCCTGATGAAGGTGCTGGTCATAAACATCCACCGGTAATCGTTAATGTACTCACACTATATGATACTAATATGAATGGGCGAATCACCTGCTCAGAAGCGAGAGAGCATGGTATTGATCCAGTTCATTCTGATCATCCTGCGTATGAGTATATGAGCGATCGTGATGGGGATGGAAAGGTATGTGAATAAATCAATTTGTAAGTTTATTTATTGCATTAGATATATTTAGTCGCTTATATTTGAATTTACAGATTTGACGAATAAGTTTGGTTTATATGATATCTGACAGACAGCTATGAGCGAGAAGCAGACGGTCGGTTAAACTCGTTTTTGGACAAGAACATATTAGAGTATTAAAATCATAATTCTTAATATGATGCTATTCGTGAGCCAAACACCTTTCCTCCTACTGTATTAATTCGTTTTGCTAATTTAGTAAATTAAAAGATTTAGCAATAAAAAAAAGCTAACATAAATGCTAGCTTTTCACACTTGAATTTAGCTACTCTAATTATAAGAACAGGTAGGACAAGGCTTAGAAATAACGCTCTCTCTCCAAGCGCCCGAAAAGTTATTGTATCTCCACACTTCGGTAGAAACTTTATCATTTGTGGAATTCTTGACAAACTCAACTTTGAAATCAGTGTACTGACTTATGCCCGCATTAACTGCACCTTGATAAACACTGAGACCCAACGCAATACCTCCTCCCGAAGTTGTTCCACCACTACATGCTTCTTCACAAAAAATTGTTATTGTTTCCATATCTTCATCTGTATCGAAAGTACTAATACCTCCACTGAAAAGATCTGAATCAAAAGCGACAGCCATATGAGCAATGAATGGGTCTAACTTTGATACAGAGATACCGAAATAGTTAGCAAATTTTGTTTTTTGTTCATTCATCGCTTGATTCAATTCTTTTTCTGAATAATTCTCCGGCGAAATAAATTCAGGAACCTCATAAATTAGTTGCATATCAGGAGTAGATGAGCCTGAGTTTAATCTCATGAATTGATCCGCAGCGTATTTATAGGCTTTTTCAGATAAACCCAAAGTTTTACTATTATAAGTTATATTACTTTTTATTTGTGATACTGGATTAGTAGGTTCAATTGTTGTTTCCGCATTAACACTAAAAGTGCCAATAAAAAGTATTGCAGAAGCTAGCTTATAAAAGATTGTCATAATAAAGTCCTTAGTAAATTAACAATATGTTCATTATTCAACAAATAAAAACCTATATTAATACTTGTTAATTGTCAACATAGGGCAACATTTACTTAACAAGCTTCTAATCTTAGTCTCCTACATTTGTCATAGACTAGATCTAAATTAAACCCTGTTCTTAGTTAGTAGCTATAATGTAAAAAATTGAGAAACTTACTAAAAGTTTTACGTTGGTAGGTGTAGTTATCATACTCTCGGCGGGTATTCGACGCAGGCCAATATTTCGGTAGTCTATATAGAAATATAAAAGATTACCAATCATGGTAGATTAAAATGAATCAGAATTTCTTCACCAAGACTCATCATTTTAGAGTGAATTTAAATCGTTAAAGGCCTGCACTAACTCGTTAAGGGGCAGAAACGAGTTACGGCTTATAGTCGGCTCATGGCACTGAACAGTCATTTGATTAACTATAATTGATTTAATTAATTAGGACTTTGAGATGAGGCACCTGAATCCACTCAACCTCTTTACCGAAGCTAGTATATATCTTTGTTGATTTACTGTCTGAATGTCCCATACGCTCTTGTGGGCTGACTCCTTGAGATTCAATCAACCTTGCTGCCATGCCTCTTATTTCATGGTAAGTAGGGCGTTCATCTTTAGATAAATTAGAAAATAGCTCTAATTTATCTCTAACATTTGAAAATTCACGGCTTATGTTGTGACTAACAATCTGCGTAATATGTTTAACTTCCTTGCTCATTGGATTAGAGCTGGTCTTAGGTAGCTTATGCACTACGTAAGGCGAAGTTATGTTATCTCGGCTTGTGTCGATTATATCTTTTATTGTTTGGCCTATTGGGATCACAACGTGTGATGCCTCTGACTTGTGTGTTTTTTGACGATGTATAGCTAACTCACCATAGATTGTGTCATCAACAACGCTCTTAGGTTCGGGATACCAAATACAACCGCAGCGGCCTTGCTCTGCTTTATTTATTTTATACTCGATTCGGGATATTTCTAAAACTGCATGCGTAGTCTGAAGTGTTAAATCCATTGCAGTTTTAAGCCAGAGTGGGGCAGCTTCGCGGATCAGAATAAATGACTTAACATCAAGTGCTTTGCGCTTTTTAGCTTCTTTTGGTCGTTTAATTTTAAGCTTTGCTGGGTTTTCTTTCATTTCACCAATATCTTTTGCGTAATCGAAAACCAATTCTAAAAAGCCTAATTTTCGGTTGTATACATTGTTGCTAGCCGTACCGTGAAACTTTTCCATATAATCGGTTACTGTACCAAGATCAATTTGATTACCAGGCATATTAAAATAGTCTTTAACGCGAGTTATATCGTTTTTCCATGTAGATAAAAGACTCTTACCAGGTGTCTTATCTGTAATCATACGTTCAATGATTGCATCACAATGCTCTGCAAGTGGTGATGATTTACTATCACCAGATAAAATAACATCAAGAATAGAGGCACGCTTTAGGCGGTTATACTCATTAGCGATGATAATTGCCTCAGTTCTATTTTTACTTATAACTTTGCGAGTTCCATTAGTTAAGGTTAAGCGATAACCTTTGCCGCTTTCAAAGTATAAGTAGGGCGGGAGATCCCTATTGTTATTGTTTCTTTTCCTTGGTGCCATTTAACTGTTCGCCGCTAGTTCTAATGCAATTGAGTGTGCTTTGTTGATCGATCCAGGTACTTGGTCATCATATACATAGGCATGTTGACCAGGTCCAATTAATTCACCTTTCACTGTGCCTTCAATCACCCAGTTGCGCAAGCAGCGCTGATTAGGCATTGACTCAGGTGAAAAGTGTTGTTCAGCCCATTTACGCGCTTTCATTAGTTTTGCTTTACTCATAAATCACCTATGCTAATTTTTTATCAAAATCTGGGTTCATAGCTCTATAACAAGCCGACTTCATACAGCCCTTTGCATTGTTAAGGGCTGTGTTTAGCTCTTCACGTGTATCAGGTACGCGACACTCAAAATTACTGCGCTCAACACCGTTGTAAAAATTCCACTGCATACGTGGTTCATCACTACATACATCGTTGGCGTAAATATTAAGTCTGTACCCAACGCTCTTTTCCGGTACACAATCAGCGGCATCTTTTAGTAAGTCGGCCAAGTATGCTTTGTGCGACACGTTAGGCTTACCGCTTTGAAGTAGCGCCCAAGCGAATGAATAAACGTAGTCGTTTAGGTCAATTTCACCGCCTTTTTGCTCTCTTAATTTGAAGCCATGCTTTAGAGCTAGGGCTTTGATTTTTGCATTGTTCATTGTTTCACTCCATATGGCACAGCTCTATTTTCAACTTCAACAGGGATAACATCAGGATGTGCTGAATACTTCGGGCAAATTTCTGTACCAAATTGTTTGCCACCTTGTTTTTTACATACCCCTACTTGAGTTGTTAGTAATGACTTTCTAAATATTCCAGACTTTAACAGCGGGTGCTGATCATCTTCTTCCCACCCGATATGCACAAAATAAGCACAACTAACACATGCTTTTGGCATTCCAATTTTTGAACAGTAGCTTGTTATTTCTTTTGTTGCTGGTGACTCAATTGGCGCTTCGAAATTAAATTGCACTTGCATGGCTCACTCCTTAGTTTGGTTAGTGCATACCAGGTATGCGCTCTACGTTTTACTTGTGGTTTCATTAGGCGGCTTTTGCTTTTTTATTAAGCTTGCCAACTTCATTACCCCAAACGGTCCAGCCCTTAACGCGCTTTCGAGAAAACAACTCTACGCGAGGAACGTCACCGGCCAACTCAAAACACGCCTCTCTAAACTCGTTTGGCTTTTCGCTATGCACGCCGATAGGGTAGGCACCTGCAAAAACGCCACGGCCTAGTATTTCGTCTAGGCTTTCGGTGTCGTAATTACCAACTGCACGCACTGAGCGACTAGCAACTTTTGGCTTTCCTTTAACTGCAATAATGGCCGACTCGCTACCGGCACGAGTCCAAAACCCCATACCAAAAAGTGGGTTGTTGTTTATGGTTAGCTTGTTCCATACAAAGCCATTCATATTTTTAAGCGTAAAGCCCCATGCTTTAACAACGTCCAGGGCTTCTTGCGGCATTGCACCTACGTACCACATAACCAAGATACAATCGTCTGCGGCTATATCATCAATAGGCATAGCTTTTAGCTCGTCTACGCTCATTGTTGATTTGTACTGGTGCGCTGCGCCGCTTGTCATAGTTCCACCTGTCTTTTTATTGCCAAACTGCCAAGCAGGATCGCAGTAAATAAGATTAAATTTTTTGCCTTTGAATTGTTCAAACATAGGGATTTCCTTATATCATTTAGAACGGAATATCATCATCGTAAAAGTCATCACCAGGACTCATAGGATTAGATGCGCCGCCTTGCTGCCCGCCGTTCATGTACTGATTATTAGTTACACCTTGGTTCTGCTTTGGCGCAAAACCACCTTGCTTTTGGTTGTTTTGAGCGTGACCACTTTGCTGCTGTTTGTTCTGGCCCTGGTTATTCCCCTGGTAAGAACTGTTACTGTTTTGGTAAGAATTATTACCTTGTGTGCTTTGGTTGCTTTGCTGTCCAAGGCCTTGCTGTCTTTGGCCAAGCATTTGCATTTGACCTGTAAAGCCATCGACTACAATTTCAGTCGTGTAACGTTCAATGCTTTGTTGGTCGGTCCATTTACGCGTTTGAAGTTTTCCTTCAACGTAAATTTGTGAACCTTTGCGGCAGTATTCGCCCACAACTTCCGCTAATTTTCCAAAGAAAATAACGCGGTGCCATTCGGTTTTTTCTACCATTTGACCAGTGTTTTTATCCTTGTAGCTGTCGCTAGTCGCAAGACTGATTTTCGCTACCGCATTGCCGTTAGGCATGTAACGAACGTCAGGATCTTCGCCCAAATTACCCACTAAAATTACTTTGTTCACACCTCTAGCCATGACTGACTCCTTACTTGGTTGTTATTAAAACAATAATGGAAACGACTAAAACGCGAGCGCTGTTTATTGCAACCATCTTTATAAAATCTCTACGCTTTTGCTTTTCTAAAGCGCTTGAGCTGTTGCCTTTAATTGCCATGTAGTCATGCATCATTAAGCTGCTCGCTTGAACTTCATTACTGGTCTAATGCCGCCAAGATCTAAAATGATGTTGTTCATCTTTGCGCAAACGTTGAATGCAAGAGAGCGCCTTGTTGTAAAATTACTACCAGGTAATGCCCATCCAGATTCGCCATTAACTTCACATGCGACAATAGTTGCTTGGCCTACGCGAATATCTTTAAAATCTTCTCTTGCTGCTACTAGTCGTGGAACGCGTAATGCTTTCATATAAACCTCATTTAAAAGAGCTTGCGCCCGTAGGCGCTTGCTCGGTCGGAGTTGGGAACTTACGCTGCGTGTGCTTTGTTTAAGCGCTGCTCTAATACTTCGATGTAGCTTTCAGCTAGGTCTAGCTGGTCGCAAATGCGGTCTAGCTCATCATTGTCTGCTCGGTCCTGGCTGCTCGGCCATGCTGAAAGAGGCATGTAGTTAATAGGCGCACTAGTATTTTCAAACATTGTTGATTTAAAGCTATTACCAAGTAGCGGCTGCTCGTTTTGGTCTAACATACGATTTACTTCGGTTAGTGCTTCATGCTCTTGCTGCTCTATAGGAGTGCTTTGCTCAATTGGCTCGTGGTTCACTTGAACTTGTGGTTCTGGATCTGTAGTAACAGCGATAGACTCAAGCTGTAGCTTTTGTTGGTGCATCATTTTTAGCTGTTGGATTACTTGAGCTAACACTTGGATAACTTCATCTAAGCGATTGCCAAACTTTTCATTGGTAGGCGTGAAGGTATCCAGCTTTTCGATGCGAGCGGCTATCTCTGCGCTAGATTTATCAAAGTAATTCATAGGGTCGGCGCGCAAGTTGTTAATGCGAGCCTCTATCTCTTGAGCTTGCTTTTGTAAGCGCTCTTGCTGTGCAATGGCTTCTTGTTGAATGCGTAATTGTTCGCGCTCTGCTGCAACTGCTTCTGCTGCTTTAGCTGCTTGATACATGTTGTTAAGCGTTTCTAAGATGCCTTTTTTAGTGTCGATAGCTTCGTGAATAAGCTCTTTATCAAACGATTCGGTATCAACAAGATCAACGGCTTCGATTGTGTCAGCAATAAACTGTGAACCTTGATTTTTGCATTGGTCAACAAAGCTGCCCATTTGCGCTATTTCATCACGTTGCTTATTTAAAAATTGTTCACGCTCTTTGGCTATGCGTGCAGCTTCTTCTTTGCGATGTTTATCTTCAAGTAAAAAAGCTTCAACAGTAGGCGCGTAAATAGCCTCTACTTTTTTAACCAAGTCATCACCATAAGTTTTAAGTTCTTTACTAAATCCAATGCGGCGCTCGTTAATAGACTTAACAAGTTTGTTGAACTCTGCACGAATAGCGCGAGCTTGTTTAAATTGTTCATCGTCTGACATATCAAGAGAAAACGATTTAGGATACTTCTTGCGCAAATCTGCAAGGCCTTTTTTGGTTAAATCTTCTTGGTATACAACTTCAACCAAGTCGGTTGCTGTGCTTTGATTAGTAGCCATGGTTATACTCCGTTTCTTAGTTTGTTTAGCGCCTCTGTATGCGCTTGGTTGATTTGAGCTACAAAGCTACTGCTATCTACTTTGGTTGCTCGGCAATGACCTTTGAGCTCTTGTAACAAGTGCTTATGGTTCAGGGTTAATACTGATTCGTTCTCTGCTGTGACAATGCGGTCTTTGATAGATTGATTTAGCCAGGAGTGAAATTTCTTATTTGCGTTTAAGCTATTTTCTTGCTCTCTAGCTTCAAGTTCTGCTTTTTTGCGATCTTTAATTTCAATCGCCTTGTCGCGTATATCTATGCGATTAACGACAGCTGCAAATTTATAAGCCTGCTCGTAATGTTCGCGCAGTGTTAATAGGCTGGTTGCTTGCTCGATAGCATCTAGGTACTTATCAAACTTAGCTTTAGGTAGCGCCCAGTCAGGAAGTTCAGGCGGGAACCACTCGGCGCTCATTCTAGGGCCGTTTTTATTGCCCTTACTAAGCGGTATGTTGATAAACTCACCGTTAGCTACAAATCGACTTTCAACCGGTGCACATGTTGCAAACTCGGTATCAAGTGAGTAAAGGTAACGACCAATGCCAAATTGAACCGCTGTGCGCTTCATAGCGCCAGATAAAGCGCCTTTTAATGCTTCGATTTGCGAATACTCTGAACCGTCCCATTTAGTGATCCACTTATCGCCAAAGCGAATACTTAAACCACACAAGTAACCTTTGCCGCCGGCGGCTTCTGTGTAGGTGTTTTCCCATCCATCTATACCAACAACATCATCAAGGCGCTGCTGAATTGCGCGGTTAGTGATGTAAGGGATAACCATTACCCATGGCTTACTCTTGCCAGATACGCCACTTTGTTGCACACGCCATTCGATATCGTGGGCTTCAAACGGGTCGGCTAATAACCGTTGGATCTCTGCTGCTGTTTTTGTGTTGCTCATTGATCTAGCTCGCTAGTAACGTAGGAAGGTTAAATGTGCCAATGCGTTTAAAGCTGCGTACTTCGCTTAGTATTACTTGAAGCTGTTCTGCCGCATCGTGATCAGTTAGGAAAACAATCCAAGACTTTTCAGCTTTGCCGTCTATGTAAACAAATACACTGATAGACGGGTCCGTTGCGCATGTAACTACGTTTACGTGTGAGCGATTTCTATAACAAAATGACTCTACAGAGAGAGAAGCTATAAGCGTTTTTGTTTCAAGTGATAATCGACTAGTGGTTTGAGTGTTGTTTTCCATTTTCGCCTCAAGGTTCGTTTTTCTAAACTTTGACATTAGTTTATATAACTATACTTAATTGTCAAATTAAAAGTTCACAAAACTAAACTTGTTGCTAATGAAAAAACGCCTTATGGGGCGCTATCTGCTTTTATAAGGGAATTTAGGGTGGGTTACTGAATTATTTTTCTTTTTAAAGCCTCTTTTAAAAGTGTTTTTTCGTTTTCGCTCAAATCTCCGTTGGCGCATTGATTAAGAGATTCGTAAATAATTTCTTTATGTTTGCAATCGTTTCCACTAACCGTATTTAGCTGCTCGATCAATAGATCATTGTATTTACTATTTAGTTGTTGTTTTTTTTCTTTTTCAGACAATGAATATCCAGCTAAAAGGCCAAACGAAATAATCAAGCATACGCTTTGAAATAGTGGGGAGTTAAATTTGCTCCTGAACATTATTGGCGATGATGCCGCAATTAATGCGGCTACAGTAATAGTAACAAACGAACCAAGCCATACGGTTGCAGACTCAGTGTCATTTACATTAAAATCATTAATTATAAAGCTCGTCACTGCTGCAGAAATAATACCTGTAAAAATCTTACCTTTCATGATTATTCCTTTTTAGAAATCCTGTATTACCTGCTTAACTACACCAATAATTGTGCAGTTACCGTTTATGGGCATAGTGGGGTAGCTATTATTAAAAGGCTTAAGGTATTTTGAGCCGCCATCAATAACAAGCTGCTTCAATGTAGCTTCATTACTATCCTCAAGCCTCGCTACAATAACCTTTCCATGCTCTGCTGATAAATTTGGGTCAACAATTATCACAGAGCCTTCCGGAATTGACTTTCCTCCAGTATTACTCGTCATGCTGTCACCTTTAACTCTCAATGCAAAAGAGTCATCACTTACATTGGCAGTGTGCTGGTAGTAGGTTATCCCTACATCTTCCCTGATCATATTCACATCAATTTCCTTCCACTTCCCAGCTTGCACCCATGATATAAGAGGAGCCTTTCCCCTTAAGTCAGGGCCTAACTCTAATTCAAGGTTTTTATTAGGTGAACCTTTACCCTCGATTAGCCATGTCAAATTACAGCGCAAAAACTTAGCCAGTCTAATTGCATTTTCACCACCTGGTTTCGTAACGCCGTTACGCCACTGGCTTACGGTTCCTTTTGATACATTTAGTTTATTAACAATATCAATTCCTTTGATACTTGTAGCTTTCATTTGTTGTTCAAGCCTGTCCTGAAAAGTCATGAGCTTACTCCTTAGTATAGATAACTAAACATAATACTACCTTGGCGGTTTGCTTTCCTTGACTTGTAAATGTTCATAAAACTATACTCTACAGATATATTTTAGGAGGTTCATATGAAAACCCAAGACGCAGTTGATTTCTTTGGCGGTAAAGCAAAGTTAGCCAACGCATTTAATCCGCCTATAACGAAAGGCGCGATTACCCCGTGGGTAAAAGCAAAACGCATACCGCGAGGTAGAGCTTTTGAGCTTCAACTTATTACCGGTGGCAAATTGAAAGTCGATCTATCTGTTTATGAAGATAGTCATCCGCAAACCGCAGCATAGGAGAAACTATAAATGCTTTTATCTAAAAAGAGTACGAGAAACGCTAAGCCTAGCGCTCGATGCCCACTTGCAGCAGCGGCAAGTATTGCGAGTGACTTTAATGTGTCTGAAATTGCGCGCGTCATGGCTAAGTCACCAACAACACTTAGCAATAAGCTAAATACAAATATTGATTCGCATGTATTAACACTGCAAGAAGCAATTGCTATTCAGAATATCACTAATGACAGTCGAATTTTAAACGCCTGGGCCTATAGCGAAGGCAAGACTGTTATTGATTTACCAGAAGTGGGCTTATCTGACGATGAATTAGCCGATCAGGTTTTGCATTTGCAAGAAACTATTGGCGACTTTGCTAAAACCTTTCGCTTGGCACGACAAAAAGGCGTGATCACGCAATTAGATTTTAATGCCATTCAGAAAAATACCCTTTCTATTATTTCTACAGCTTTGCAGCTTAACGCTGAAATTGAACAGATGGTTAGGCCTGATCCTAATGAACCAGTGGCAGCTAAGTCAGCATCGTTGAAGGTGGCGTGATGAGTGATAAGAGCAAAGAGTTAACCGAAAAAGAGCTTCGCGAAAAAGACATTGCGAGCTGGAAGAGTTATGACAGCAAGGTCGATGAAATTGCATCGTTAATTGAAAAAGAAGCGGCTCTACATGGATTACATAGCCGCTCTTATATTGGGTTTGTATCAGACGTTGCTGCTTATGCGTTGGAAAAGCAAAACATAAGAGTAAGCACCTTAGTAATTGTAAATGACTAGCAACCCACTTTGCCTTGTTCGTAAACGGAAGGGGTCTTTTTGATTTCTCTTATGAGGTCGATATTTAGAAGTGATAGGCCTTTTTCGGTTATTAGGTAGGCGGTGTAGCCTTCAGCTCTGACTTCCATAGTGGTTAGAAACTTATTTTCAACTAAAAAATGAAGCGTTGGCTCAAGCAGTGGACCATCAAGCTCACGGTCAAAAGTGGGTTCATTATAGCTCTGAGGTTTGATGGTTAAAGGTAGTGGGAATTGCTCAGCAAGTTTATTTAATAGTGGCTTTGCAATTTTATTAAAAGAAGAAATATCGAATTTCATGTTTTTGTCCTTTTGTTTGTTGGTTTAGTAATTCGCACTTGCATGCTAGCAGACAAAAGGGCGCTTTTTAATCAGTTTTAATTTTAGGTTTTATTTATGGATTTAGCAGATAGCGCACAGCAAGAAATGGAGCACCACGAAGCGCTCCAGATTGCGAACTTAAAGCGCCCAGAAGTAGTGCCAACAGATGAATGTATTGAGTGTGGTAGTGAAATTCAAGAGGCGCGTAAAAAGGCGATAAAAACAAATTTGTGTATTGGTTGCGCAGAAATGCGCGAGTTACGTAGCAGAAACTACGCAACTCGCAGGTAAAACAAAACCCGCATCAGCTTAGGAGGCACGATAGCGGGTTTCAATTTAGCGAGATAATTATGAACAATTTAGCAGAAGTTTACAAGTTCCCTGATAAACGAGGGGACGAAATTAATCAACATGACACAGGTGGTTATGTGAAGGCAGATATTGAGCAAGGCTATGACAGGCTAGCCCAAAAGCTAACTGACACACTTGCAAACCCACCGGTAAAGCTAAGTGCGCGAGAGTATCAAATTGTATTTGCTGTGATCAGTAAAACGTACCGCTGGCAGAAAAAAAATGATTGGATGACGAATACACAAATTAGCAGTTTGACCGGAATTGATAGCACGAATATCGGGAAAATAATTAAAGGTTTGATCGCTAAGAAAGTGTTATTTCGTGACGGTAAAAACACTGGAATCAACCCTGTTGTTAGCGATTGGCAAGAAATAGACACTAGTCAAAAACAACTAAAAACTAGTCAAAACCGACTAGTTGAAAGCACCCCTAAAACTAGTCAAAACCGACTAGCTAACTCGTCAAAAACGACTAAAAAACTAGTCGAAAATGACTGCCACATAAGAAAAGAAACTAATACAAAAGATAATATTAAAAAAATAAACAAAAAAAGTTTGCTCGAATCTTTAGATTTTTCTACTTGGCCAACCATGCCTAGCAATCAAATTTTTGATGATTGGATTGCTATGCGTAAATCCAAAAAAGCGAGCGTTAGTCAAACCGTGATTAACAATTTTGGGACTCAGTTTCAAATTGCTTGCCAAAACGGACTCAGTGTCGATGAATGTTTATCCGAGTGCATAACGCGAAACTGGCAAGGTTTTAAATATTCTTGGATAGCCAATTCAAATCAAAAGTCATCGCAGAGCTTTGGCAGTCAATCTAGCTTCGTTGGCGATCAATTGGCTGCTTTGCAGCAGTCAGTGGCCCACATTCCAACACCGCACGATGATGAGGTGCTTTGATGAGCACTCAAGTTTCAACGACCCACAGCACCGACAAGCGGCAGACTAACGATGTGCTGGTTAAGCTGATCAGCGATGAGGTGTTGCCATCACTAAAAGCGTACTACCCAAACAGTGATTTTAATTGGCGCGGAAACCTTGTTTTGTTTGCAAATGAATATGCTGGGCAGCTTTACGGCATGGGAATTATCGCTAAGTACGTAAGAGCTGCGTTAGATATGGCGCGTTTACTTTCAACAAGCGAGAGACACGCACCAAATCCAATTGAATTTAAAATTTTATGCCTGCAGGCGAAGGGCATGCCAACGCTCGATAGTTGCATGAGCGAGATAAACGAACAGCGCAATAAAAATTACGGAAAAGACAAGGAGTGGTCAGAACCTTTAGTTTATTGGCTTAACCAGCACATTGCTGCAGCGCGATCAACGATGGCTGATAGTGCATGGAAGAAGATGGCTAAAAACCGTTACACGGAATTGGCTGATAAGTATGGCAAAGGTGAGCTAAGCCCAATACCACTGAAAATAGAATATAACGCACCGCCGGCCTATTTGAGATATGCGGGGGTGGGGCAATGAAATCATACGAGCAAGATCAAAAACAATTTATTCGAGCCTTAAAAGAAATTTTAGGTGTTCACTATCAAGCCGCTTTAGCAGATGCGAAGCAAGCAAAATTCGCAGCCCTGGACGGAATTAAAAAACCGACACCAAAGCAATTAGGCTTTGCAACCGCAGAGGCCAACCGCGCAATGGCCCGCGCCGCTAAAGCGTGTGGTGTTGATAGTGTACCGCAACACATTAAAGACAAAAAAGAGCAGGGTAGAAATCACCACGCTTTACAAGCAATAACTAAGCAAGCAGCCAGGCAAAGCAATATTAAGGCTAATCCGGGTAACTTTACATCGAGCAAAGTGCCAGTTAATCAAGGCTATTCACTTAATGCAGAGCTAGATAAAACATTCAACAACGCAAGAAAAACAGCTTAGGAGCAAACCATGACTATTAAAAAAAGCACACTTACTCAGTTATCACCAGCAGGCGAGATTTTTTGTGATGGATTTATCGCTAACGCAAAGCCACAGGCAGCAAAAATTATTCAAGATGGTGCACAGGTAAGCCACGATGCAGCATTTGCCAATTTAACAAAGTCAGTTGCCGTACTCGCTGAAAAAAATTGCTTAACGAACGAGTTGCGCGATTCATTCCTATCAATTGGTGCTTACATTCTAGTGCATGCGCAAAAGGCGGCAGTGAAAGAGCAAGAAAAAGCCAAGAAGCAAGATAAGGCCGCGTAATGAGTAAGAAAGTAGTAACCGTTACTAACGCCCAATACTTTATGCCTCAAATTGGGCAAGCGGTAAGGGCGCTTTTAAAGCAGGGCAAAAACGTTGTTGTTGAGTTTAAGGAGCACAAAGCCAAGCGCTCTTTGGCTCAAAACCGTTTGCTTTGGCTGTGGAACCAGATAATTGCTGATTATTTTCGCGAGCACTACGGGCAAGAAAATAGTTCAGAGGACGTACACGAAGTATTTGTGCGTAGAAAGTTTGGTGTAAAAGTTATTCAAGCTGGCAACGAGGAACCAATAATCGTGCGCAAGCGAACGCGCAAGCTAAACATAAAAGAGTTTTGCGAGTATCTAAATTGGTTAGAGCAATACTGCGCTGAATATTTAGAGCTTTTACTACCGCAACCAGATGATCTTTATCACTTGGCTATGTATGGGGAGTCAAACAATGTCGCTCATTAGTAAAAAGATAAGAAATAGCGCACGCGGCCAGCAATGCCAAGTGCGTATACCAGGCGTATGCAACCGCAACCCCGAAACAGTTGTACTTGCTCATGTTGGCAAGGGTTCAGGCATGGGCCAGAAGTGTGACGATATTCACGCCACTTACGCATGCTCAGCGTGTCACGATGCTATAGATGACAGAGTAAGAGTGAATACACCGCAAGTTATTAGGCTTTATGCGTATGACGGCATGGTTAGAACGCAAAAGCTTTTACTCGAGCAAGAATTGATACAGGTGGCTAAATGAATTTAACGATAGGCATTGATCCCGACTTTGTTAAAAGTGGTGTTGCTGTTATTCACGGCAAAGAAATAATTCATCTTGAGTCACTAAGCTTTGTAAATATGTTCGAGTACATAGCAGCAGTAGGGCCAAAAGAGAATATTTTAATAAAATTAGAGAACCCAAGCGCCATAAAGCCGCTGTTTGGCGCAAAGATAAAAAACAAACGCGCTGTACGAGAAAAAATCTGCCAGGACGTAGGTAAGTGTAAAGCGACAAGCTCGCTAATTCAGCAAGTATTAGAAAGCCAGGGATATAAAGTAAAGTTAATTGCACCACTAAAAGGCCCGGTAAAGCGAGAAGCTAAAAAAAGCGATAAGTATTTCAACCAAATTACAGGTTGGAAAGGCAGAAGCAACGAAGATAAGCGCGATGCTGCTTTGGTGGCGCTTTATGGATGATAAACCATTAAAGCTAAAAATGACTCACGCGCAGCATGTATACGGATGGATGCTAAAGCGAGGCGGAATTGAAACTTTTGATTTATCTTGGCCGTGTTTAGCGCTTGAAAGTTTACTCGCTAAACCCGCAGATTTCAAAGCTCACAGAGAAGTTATTGATATATTCAAGCGTATGGGAGTGAGATAATATGCAGCCAATAAAGTTACTATCTAAGCTATCGACTAAAACACTTAATCTCACTGGTACGTTTGGTGGTAGTGGGCAAGACGTTATTGATTGGCGAACGGCAGCCCATGCTTTAGCCGGTTTGCCACAATGCCAAACAAATTGGGCTTACTTTCGTTATGTAGGGGAAGAAACACGGCTTAATCGTGTTGTACGCTCGCTTACTATGCACATAACGTTATTCGTAAAGATAAAGCAGTACAAAGTTAAACCGGAAACACTAAACGGTATAGTAATGGCTGCAATACATGAATTTGTGCAACCTGTATGTGGTGAATGTGATGGTAGTGGTTTAGTGCCAGGGCAAAAGGCGACTAACCTTAACGCTGAAATATGTATTAAATGCTACGGCCGAGGCAGAAAGACAGTATCAACCCGTAGCAGATGCAAGATTATAGGTATCGGGCATAAAAGCTACACTGATAGCCATGATGACATTACGAAAGAGCTACTGCGTTTAATAGCTTGCTGGGAAAGCGATATATTTAAGAATATACGCGTAAAAATGGAGGACGTTGCTTAGCGTAAGGTATTTGGTTGGAGTTAGTTCTAATCTAAGCATTGCGTACTAAGAGTATTTCCGCAAATTAAAGTGCGCAATGTGCGCATTCCTAAGTTGTTGATATTTTTTATAATAAGAAAAATCAACTACACTTACTGCGCATATGAACGATTAAATACGTAAAATGCGCAGCTTTAATTTGGAGTAGCTCAAATCTGTTCTCATGTTTATGTGATGAATAAGTTTTGGTTTCATTATTTTTTTTGAAGATTACCCAGGCAGCTATGAGCGATAACTGGACACTGAAAAAGTTAAATTTATTCCTACATCTTTGAGTAGGATCCTAATTTTGTCAGATAACATTATTAAACGCCGTTTTGGGGCAAAATAACATGCTTAAGTCCTAGCTGTTTTGATTACTTGTTTACAAAGGTAATTGTTGATGAAATTATCAGGGTATGTAATATATGCCGTTTTGGTGTTTTATAAACCACCAAAGTAGTGCTCAATAAGCTGTTATAAACTCAGAGTATCATATGGAAAATGTTGTAGTCGCTTTACTAAGTTCTCTCTCAACAGTTAGTGCAACTGTAGTTGTCGCTTTTTTATTACGCTCGTGGATTGCTACAAGATTACGTTGGTCTGTGAAGCACGAATACGATAAAAAGATTCTTGAGGTTGAAAGCCAAAAAGAAATGAGGTTAAAGGGTGAAGTCGTTGCCGATCTACTTGCTGAGTGGATTAAAAAAAATGGAACACTCGATTACCATCAACTCAACAAACTAACCTTTCAAGCATTTTTATGGTTGCCTAGAGATCTCGCAGAGGATTTATCTAGCTGCCTTTCTCATAAACCTGGTGCAAAGGATGTTCGAAACATTATCATTGATATTAGAAAGCATCTACATGGCTGTGATGATGGGCTTAAATCAAAAGAGGTAATTGTTTTTCATGAGCCTGATATTAGGGAAACTACTAACTTTAGTACAGTTACAAGTGATGCTCAAGTAAAACCTAAGCCATTCAAGTAGCTTAAACGGGCCAAACAGCTGGCTGTGCTCGTACCTCGCTATTATAGCCAGCCATTTTTAGCCGCTTAGCAAAGCGTTAGGAGTCTTAGTACACTATGAATAATCTAGAGAAACATGCTTTAAGCTTGGGGAAGCTTTGGACAAACTTTAACTCTCTCGAGTTATTACTAAGGTTTTATATTGCAAAAAAACTGGGGGAACCTGATATAGGACTAGATGGGAAAGTGGGTGAAATATTGAACGTTAATCCCATAACAGACTATAGAACATTTAGACAGCTTACTAGTAAATATAACGAATTATCTGAAACTACACTTAATTTTGAACCAATTGAGAAGCTAAGAGATGCACTTGCACATGGTCGTATATTCACGAATGACGATACTCCAATGACAGTCGTAAAGTTTTCAAAGCCCAAAAGATCTCAGAGCGATAAAACTACTGTGGAATATAGGGAAGTATTGACCTTGAAGTTTTTATCAGAGAAGAATTCCTTTTTAAGAGACTTAATAAAACAAGTTGCCGATGCTATGCCCAACTCCTAACAAGGAACTTAAAGGCAATAAAATCAGTTGGTTATATTTCGTGCTTTAACATTTTAACCAACAGTTTTTTGCCCATTATTAGGGCGTTATAGGCCAGAGCAGTCAAATCTTGATTTCAGACATTATTCTCCTGACCGTCCTCAATTAGCACATTAGAGAAGATTTGCTGTGAGCAATAACTGACCATAAAGTGTCAATCATTAGCTAAGTAATATTAAGAGGAAGCCACCTCTTTTTTACGTGATGAAAACCACCCTAAGAATGGTATGCGTAGCTGGCAATAATTTACGTTATTTATTATCGACAGAGATCCACAAAATAAGAACACTTTCCCGTAAAACAAGGTTAGTGTTCCCTGATAAAGCTTAGGCTATGAGAGTATGAGATAAATGGTAAAGTGTTGGATCTGCCCAAATGAGGCTAACAGCAAAGAGCATATTATAAAAAAGTCTGATCTTATTCGGGTGTATGGTAAAGGCCCATATAAAGGCGATTTGGAAATAGTCCATGATAAAAATGGAGAACATAGACGTCTGCAGGGTCCAGACGCTAAGAGAATAAAATACGCACCTTCGCTATGCCATGAATGCAATACTGGTTTTACACAGCCATTTGACCGTGCTTATGACAAGTTTATTGATTATGTGTATCAAAATGAAAGTGACATTCTTCGTAAAAGATTTATCGATTTCACAGATGTGTACGGAGATGACTTTGAAGAAGGCTTGGTTTCGCTTTACCGGTATTTAGCTAAATCATTTGGGTGTCGTTTATATGACGCAGGACAAACGGTTCCCGATGATATAATAACCCTTCTTCGTCAGGCTCCTTTCAAAACTCGCTTGAGATTAACTTTAGCTGTAAATGAAGATATATTGCTTATGTCGCACGAAGATCGAAAGGGCTTTATAGGTAAAGGCGATTTGGGTTTATGGACTGATAGAGAAAACCCTTCAGTTTGCACTGGGTATACGTGGTCAGAGCATGTGTCATGGTTTTTATTTAACTATTGGTATATCCGGGAGCCTGATGGTTCGACGGGTTCAACATGGTATGCAAACTCAAGGTTTGTATATTTAGGAGCCATTTCGGTATTAAGTGAAAAAGAGCGAAATGAAATGATATCTAATGCTAATAAAAATATCTAACAAATGATATAAACGACTTTTAAAAAAGTTTGTTACCCCCTCGTACGTGGTATACATCATAACTAACAATTTTTGTCTGTTTTATTTGTGCATTGTGGTACTAAAGTCTCTTGTTGAAGAGTTGCGCATATATGACGTCTAAATACTTTGCCTAATGTGTTTAAAATGCTTAGTATTTATTTTAGGAACTTCTATAGGTCAATTTTGCCTTTTGCAGTTATTCTATAGCTTCGTTAGGTGCTTCTAGCAATCGATCATTTCAAACCTTTAAAATTATTAGATGTAATATGAATAATAGAGACGATTTCACACAAAAGACTAAAGATATATTAAGAGATAGAGCAGGAAATAGATGCTGTAATCCAGCATGTTTGGCACCAACATCTGCTCCAGGCAGTTCTCCTTATATGAAGCTCAATGGCGGAAGAGCCGCTCATATATATGCTGCAGCTCCAGGCGGGAAAAGATATAACACTGATATGACATCTGAGCGGCGCAAGGATATTAGTAATGGAATTTGGCTTTGTGAAAGATGCTCTTCAACGATTGATCAGGATGAAACTGCTCATACAGATGCTCTTCTATTTTCGTGGAAAAGCCAGTCTGAAAAAAAAGCAATGCAAGAATACAATAATCCACATTTACAAACCGGTACTTTTGACACGGAGAAAGAATTAATAAAGGCCAAATCATTCATAAATTATTTGTCCCCATTGTTTTTTGATCTAAATGAAAGCATTCGTAAATCCGGTAGGTATTACCCTGATAATTCGCGGGTAGTGCTTGGTCATGTAGGTTTGAGTTTTGGATCTGTTGGTTGGAATATTATGAATGAATTCTGGTCATTCAATCCATCAATAAAAGTGAGGCAAGATTATATTATTCAGCTTTGTCATTCATTAGATAAACTTTTGAGAGACGAAAGCTGGGAAATTATATACATTTCTGGAATAAGAGGAAATGGTCTCAAATATAAGCCAGAAATTTACTTTCTTACTGAGGATGATGAAATCTATCTAAATAGCGTTGTGCAGCTAGAGAATAATCTGTTAAGAGCTTTGAATGAGTTTAGAGATATCACTTACTAGCATTCAGAATGAATCCCAGGCAGCTACTATTTGAATTGAGCATATCCTTAGCCAAAGAATATGAAAGCAGGCTTGCTCTACTTAGTTGTTATTTTAGCTTACTGTTTAACTTAGGTTAGGCAAATGCTATCAACATCTAACTGGCTTATGCGCGACTGACAGATTTGATTGAATCCTACTAACCAAACCTGTCAGATAAAATTAAGACTTATTTATTTAAGCTTGTTATCAACAAAGTAGCTTGTGTAGCTATTTCGCTTGATTTCTCGCAATATTAGCCGCCTTTAATAGTAACTCTGCCGCGACCTCTAAAGTATCTGCTGTCATTTCAAAACAATTTAATTTATGACAGTCATTTGCAATTGCGATATTGGATAATGACAGCGATTTAATAATTAACTCATAGGCTTCTTCGCTAAAGTTGTTTTCAAAATCTATATTTTCTAATTTATTCATGGTTCACCATTTTGTTCAATGAACACACTTTAAGGTGTGACACCCTTCATTATGAAAGGCATCTCTTACTGTCATGCATAAAAATAGAGACGAAGATGGATACAGTGTATGGAATGTAAAAAAGCTGCTTTATAGTTGGCTTTCCATTTATAGGCCTGAGAGCAGCGGATAGTAAACAAGCATAAATAGGGCTTGTAGGCTTAGCATTTGAGAAATACTTTTTGAAGTGGTTTAGCAGGTAGCGATTAATAATCTCTTTACAGAGCGCATTAGACTTTTTACGCCTAACTTTTAAAGGCGATAAGAGTTCAATGTCCTCAAATGAAAAACTGAATGTCATAGCTATTATTAACTGCGAAATAGTAAACTTAACTTTAGACTAACTTTTTTTATGAT
This sequence comes from Pseudoalteromonas sp. SR41-7, assembly GCF_014163935.1. Lineage (NCBI taxonomy): Bacteria > Pseudomonadati > Pseudomonadota > Gammaproteobacteria > Alteromonadales > Pseudoalteromonadaceae > Pseudoalteromonas > Pseudoalteromonas sp. SR41-7. The sequence goes on from NZ_JACJEF010000017.1 coordinate 53,634, forward strand.
GATGTCAATATAATTGGTTTATTAGAATAATTACCACTAAGTTTATGATATAAAAGAATGAAGAATATAATTTCTAGCGATTCGCTTGTACAGAATAGAGCATGAAATAAGGATATAACCATGCAAGACAAACTCACCAGTATAGAAGTTCTTCCCGTAGGGTGTGGCGAACATTGTCATTTTACACTGCGCATAGACACTAATTCAGAACATCTCGAAGCATATTTCAATAAAAATGACACAAAGGTAACGCTTGCTTATAAGCTTAGGGGTTTGGCTGATAAAATAGAGGGCGAAGAGTAGTGGAAAAGTTAGGTTCTTGGGTTAAATGTGTATCGTTTGTTTACGTATTGATTCTTTTTTTACTTCTATTTTTGTATGACGCTTTTGTTCCTACTGGTTCATGGGGGTCATTTAGTGATGTAGCCATTGCTGCTTTCACGTTTTTAATATCTTTAGCGACTTCTTTGCTATTCATTGCGGCTTGGTTTGCAGGTAAATCATGGAAGGTTGAAAGGGAGTTTGACCAAGCTTCAGAGGTTATTGGAAAATTTGTTCACTTGTACTCCCATTACTTAGATGCAAGGGATTTACAAGTTAAAACATTTATTTACCTAGATGAAATTAAAGATTCAAATTTAACAGAAGCTGAGTTATATGAAAAGCATAGTGGAAATAAGATTGAGTTAAATAAGGCTATTGATAAGCTAAGATCTCAACTAGCAGCTAAATCGAAAGCAATGGCAAGGGCAGAGCAAGATTATCAAAAGGTCATACTTACTATAGATGCTTTAGAAAAAGACATTTTAATTATAAGTATACATTTTGAAAGGTCCAAGGCTTTAATTTTGCAAGAAAAACTTCATGACCTAAGAAAAGTCACAGTCAACTTCCATGATAATTTTAATAAGAGGTTTGCAATTATATCCAAGTCACTTCTTGGCACAGAAAGAAGTTTACCTAAATTGATTGAACCTGAATCTTTTAAAAAATATGAACAGTTTGATGATTTTTTAGATGTTTTATTTAATAGAGATGATTAGAGGAAAGTATGGCTCTAATAATTAGTAACTTGAACAAGTTGAATAACTACACCGACTTACCTAGCGGCGTATCAGGCTTAATCGAAAAGAATAAAGATGCTACTTTTTACGGTATAGCTAGCGGCCGCTCAATGGAAGGTGTAGGTATATTTGATGGTGATGTGCTTTTGATTGATAGAAGCTTGAACGTTGAGCCTGGTGACGTAATAGTTGCTGTACTAAACGGTCAGTATGTTTGCAAAGTAGCAGACCTTAAAAACAATCAATTACTGTCTGCAAGTGATGAATACGAACCTTACGTACTCAAAGGTGGTGACGAATTCACTTTAGAAGGTGTTGTAGCCAGCTCTGTGCGCATGCATCGAGGAAGTATAAAAAATACTATTTAAGGTAAAGCTATGTTGTTTAAAGTAGAAGTTTGGAATGAGAATAGAGACAGTATGCAAACCGTGGAATTAGGGTTTGTGCTTTGTGGCTGGGGAATTGGTGGAACTGGATCTATATGGGACAACAAAGACGCTAGCCCTGATGGTGATGAGTTATTTAAAATGTTACGTAGTAACTTTTATACATACCTACCAGAGCAAGCTCCCGATGTTTTATTAAGTATATGGGAGTCTATTGATTTAGGGAAAATAGATTACGAAGAAGCGGAAGCACGTTTAGCTCAATTGTTTAATTGGATTAATCATTGTCATATATCAAAACCAAGGTGGGATGATTAACTTGCAACCCCCCCAATCCTGATATACTATTTCCCATATTGAAGAAATCCGCTTAGTTTATGACTGAGCGGATTTTTTTGTTTTTAGATCCCAACTTTACGTGTGAGCATGGTAACCTTCTTTTAAAACAAGGAGAGAAAATGCGTAAATTAGATGGTGTAATTTTAATTGGTTTGGCGCTGGTCTTTTTATCTGGCGCTATAATTGGCCAAGGCTTCAATGCTGAGGTAAAGCTTGGTGATTTCATAGCATTGATTGCGACATTAATTACATTTGGTTTTGCATGGAGCGGCTTAAATCATAATGAAAGGCTGTATACCAGCTCTATTAGGCCAATCTTAGACGCTCACCGCATTATAGATGTGGGAAAATGGGAATGTGAAATATTTATTGAAAACTTCGGTTCTGGCGCGGCACTAGATATAGACTTCACAGTAAAGAAAGACGGCAAAGCTATATCAAACCGTGATTTTCAAATTGGTATACAGAGGCTTTTCCAAGGTTCCATCTCTATAGATATTGGCTTTCCTAATGGTTTGACACCATCGGGAAGGAGACGGTTTTTAGGAGTGTGGGCAAGTAGCCAAGAAGAATTTATAGACATTATGGAGTTTATCGAAAGTTGCGAGATAACTTATCGATATAAAGATGTTCAAGGGAAGGAATTTAGCAACACATATTCCAAGCAATAATCACAAATAGAAAATACATGCCCGCACTAGCGGGCTTTTTTATGCGCGAAACAAAAAGGCCAGCCATGAAACTTTTACTTAAACGCCTTCCAACACCAAAGGATATTTTTGGCACGTTTGGTGAGTTATACGCAAAAGGCGAGTTTATTTGTTTTACTGTCGAACGTGAATGGAACAACAATAAGCCGTCTATTTCTTGCGTTTCTTGTGGAATCTATGAGCTAGTACCTCACGAAAGTCCAAAGCATGGAATGTGCTACGCGCTACAGCAACAAAGTTTAGGCGTAACTATCTACGGACCGTCATTACGCACACACATTCTTATTCATGTTGCAAACAAAGCAACCGAATTGGCAGGCTGCATTGCACCAGGAAAAGGCCTTGGCACTGTGGGCGATGAGTGGGCTGTTTTAAATAGTAGTGGCGCATTCAACGAGCTAATGATTTTGCTTGATGGTAAGCCTGCAACATTGGAGATAGTAAACGCATGAGCAATATATTAACTAAAGCCGTTGATTTTTTTAGTGGCGGCTTGGGCTCGTCAGTTGTTCAGGCCGTTAAGGATTATTATCCACCAAGCATGAGCGAACAGGAAAAGGCTGAATTAGATTTACGTATCAAAACATCGGTTGATGAAAATGCATTAAAAGTTCAAGAGTTAGTCATCCAGGAGCAAACGATTTTTAACAATCGTATTGCTGAACTGGAAGGAACTGCTAAAGATTTAAAAGCAGTGCCGTTACTTGGTCCCTTAATGCTTTTTTTACGCGGTTGTCAGCGCCCTATTTGGGGTTATGCAACTCTGTACATGGATTTTAAAGTTTTCAGTGGCAGTTGGGGGTCATTAAGCGAGCAGCAGGAAGGTGCTCTTTATATAATCAATTTACTTGTGCTTGGATTTTTGTTTGGTGAGAGAGCAATTAAAAACGTAACACCGCTTATAGAGCGCATGATAAAAGCCAAGACAGTTAAGGAAAAAGACAATGCCTAACGAAACAGGGCCAATATTAAAGGGTTTGATTGACTTGGGCCTTGGTTACGTTTGGTTTCTATTGCTTGCCATTTGGGGTGGTACAGTGAATTACATTAATCGTAGAAAAAGCGATAAATTACCTTTTAGCGTTGTTGAACTTATCGGTGAATGGGCTGTTAGCGGCTTTGCAGGGATAATTACAGTATTGATATGTCAGGAAATGGGCATGTCAGCCACTATTACAGCTGCTACTGCAGGTATATCAGGGCACATGGGTGGTAGGTCAATCTTTTTGCTAGAGCGCTATTTTCAACAGCGCATTGGCATCAAGGGCGGTAACGGTGACAAGTAGTGTCAAAATGGGACGATTTAAGCGAGCTATTTCTAAACGAGCATGAGCTAACCGGTATTGGACCACGTGACTTTTGCGAATCTAATGGGATTAACTACGCCACTGCTAGGCGTTACATAAAGCTACCTAAAGCTAATTTAAAAAACATACCAAAAGCTAAAGAGCGTAAAACTAAGGAAGGAAAGCAAAAGCCGGGTGTTAAGCCCGGCAGTAGAAATCTGCATTTAGTTAAGCATGGCGGATACACAAAGTATTTCAATAACGATATTAACGAACTCGTTGAAGCCACATCATTAGAGGATGAGCTAGACCTCTGTAGAGCACGCATTCATTTAGTAATGGATGCTATTCATGGTATTCAAAAGCTATTAGATGATCCCGACACTAATAACGAAGCAAGAACGCGGCTCTATGAGTCAATGTTTAAGGCTGAGAATGCACTTGATAGGAACGTTCAGCGCGTTGAGTCGATAATTAAAACGCTGTCTAGCCTTGAAACAGATACATTGGCACGCGGCAAGTTGATTGCTGAAACGTCACGCATTAAACAACAAACACAAGCGCTGGTTAACGCAACCAAGCGCGGCAAATATCAAGCAGAAATTTCAGAGCATGAAGCAGCAAAAGCACGCAAAGAAGCTGGCGGCACTAGTAAGCTTGATGATTTCATTGATAAACGTACAGGCGGTTTAGATACCGTGGTTAGCCAGTAATGCAACCCAAACTAGCTAAATACCCTAAAAGCACTTGGTTAACGCCTGAAGAACGCTTTGAACTAGACGAAGTTGAGCTATTAGAGCGTTGCGAGCCATACCTTGATTGTTGGTGGTGGCGAATAAACAACTTATACATCATTGCGGACGAGAAAGGCCGTGAGGTTTTATTTCGTTGTCGTATAGCGCAAACCGTGTTGTTTATGTCGATGTGGTTTTTAAACATCATCTTAAAAGCGCGTCAGTTGGGGTTTAGTACAGCAATACAGGTTTTTATCCTGGACCATGCCATGTTTAACGACAATAGGCAGTGCGGGGTAATTGCCCAGGGCAAGGACGAAGCAGGGGCAATATTTTCCTCAAAGATACTGTATCCCTATGAGCGGTTACCAAGCTGGCTTAAAACCGGCAAACGCTCAGTTAAAAGTAAAACCGGCACCGGCATTAAGTTTAATAATGACTCATGGATACGAGTTGCGGTTTCTTTCCGTTCAGGAACCCTGCAGGTTTTGCACGTATCTGAGTACGGCAAGATATGCGCTAACTACCCATTACGAGCAGACGAGGTTCAGTCGGGCTCACTGAATGCGGTACATGAAGGCTCTTATATTTTTATAGAGTCAACAGCAGAAGGCGCAAGCGGTAACTTCTTTGATATGTCAGTCGATGCGATGGAGCTTTTAGCGTCAGGCTTAATGCTTGGCCCGCAAGACTTTAAATTTCATTTTTACCCTTGGTTTGATGATCCTAAGTATGTAGCAGCTGTGCCGCCGGGTGGCTTAAAGCTATCAAAGGAAAAGGCTAAATACTTTAAAGCAGTTGAAAAAGCTAACGGCGCAATACTCACAGACGAGCAAATTAGCTGGTACATAGGCAAGGAGCGCAACCAAAAAGGCAAGATGAAGCAGGAATATCCATCTACACCGATGGAAGCATTCTTAACGTCAGGCCGTAAAGTGTTTGATAGTGATGATTTAATGCGTGCCGAAGGGCGATGCGTTAAGCCGTTACTTGTTTATGATCTTGAGCCATACACCGGCAAGCGCAAAAAAATGAATGGCAAAGTTGATTTAAGCGCTAAAGGTGGCGATAAGCTGGCTCAATCAACACTTGGTTTCTTTCTTGTGTGGGAATTACCAGACGAGAACGAAGATTATGCGATCGGTGCCGATGTTGCCGAAGGATTGGAACACGGCGATCGCAGCTCATTAGACGTTGTTGCCAGATCGGACGGGCGACAGGTAGCACATTGGTTCGGTCATATAGACCCTAAGCGGTTTGCACACATAAACAAGCATATCGGACTTATGTATAACAAGGCCTATATCGGCGTTGAGCGAAACAATCACGGTCATGCAACACTTCAAGAGCTTGTTGAGATTTACCCAACTAGCCGGATTTACACGGAAGAACACATTGATCGTGAAGATACGGACGAAGAAACACGCAAGGTAGGCTGGCATACAAGTGCACAGTCAAAGCCCATTTTAACGAGTGGCCTAGACGAGCTCCTTACTCACGATAAAGACGGCATTGTTTGGCGTGGCACAGTTAACGAGCTCAATACGTTCGTTTACGATAAAAAAGGTCGAATGGGCGCGCAACCAGGCGGCTTTGACGACCAAGTAATGAGCTATGCAATTGCACAAGAAATGCGAGTCAGAATGCCTAAGCGACTAATTAAAGATAATACACCTGCACCACATAACCCTAATCATTGGATGGCACGATAACAAATGGCTGATCACGTAAAATCAAATAAAGACGGCTTTACGCTAGATAAGCTGTTAACGCTACTAGGCGATATAGATAGTCAACCGGATTGGCGCACACCAGCAACTAAGGCTTGCGCTTATTATGATGGCGATCAATTGTCTGAGGATATAAGAGCGGTACTTAGACGCAGAGGTCAACCAGAAATAGTGCACAACATGATTGGGCCTACTATTGATGGCGTACTTGGTTTAGAAGCTCGCTCACGCTCTGATTTAATGATTGTGGCCGATGATGAAAACGGCGAAGAACTAGCAAAAGGCCTAAATGAGAAGTTTAAGGACGCTTGGCGTTTATCTCATGCTGATCGTGCTTGTTCAGATGCGTATGCTAGTCAATTAAAAGCCGGCATTGGCTGGGTAGAAGTCACAAAAAACCCCATTCCTTTTGCCGCACCTTATCGTGTTAAGTTTATTCACCGCCGCGAAGTGTGGTGGGATTGGAACGCACAAGAAGCAGATCGCAGCGATGCACGTTGGATGCTACGTAAAAAATGGATGGATCTGGACGAAGCGCTTGCAACTTTCCCTGATCACAAAGAGATTTTAAAAAACTCAGTTAATTTGTGGGAAGATTTTTACAACACAGTTGATAAAGAGCATGTAGAAGAACACGCGTTACATTCAGCATGGCACGACAGTCAAAGTTGGACACGCGGACAAAGCGAGTGGCTAGACCAAACTCGTAACCGCGTATTACTGCAGGTTATCTACTACAAAGTATGGAAGCGTGCACACGTTATTAAAATGAGTGACGGGCGCATTATTGAATACGATAAAACGAATCAAATACACCAAGCGGCAGTGCAAAGCGGTAAAGTACAACTAGAATACGCCTCTTTCCCTAACGTTCGTGAAGCGTGGTTTGTTGGTCCTCATCGCATTATCGACAGACCTAGTGAAGCACCGGGCGGCATGTATAACTTAGTGCCTTTCATTGGTTACCAAAAAGATGCAAGCGGTGAACCTTACGGCCTTATTAGTCGAATGGTGCCAGCGCAAGACGGTATTAATGCGCGTATTATACGCCTTAACTACTTACTGCAAGCACGTAGAATTGTTGCCGATGAAGATGCGACACAATTAAGTAATGACAGATTAAAAGAAGAAGTTGAAAAGCCGGACGGTTATATACCATTAAACCCGGAGCGTAAAAATAAACTAAAAGCCTCTGACGCGTTAAGCATTCAAAACGATGTAGGCATAGCAGCGCAGCAATTTAACCTCATGCAAAACGATATGAAGTTAATTCAGGATACAGCCGGCGTTTATAATTCCATGTTAGGGCAAGACAGTAACGCGACAAGCGGTGTTGCTATTTCAAACTTGGTTGAGCAAGGCACAACAACACTTGCTGAATTAAATGATAACTTTCATTTCTCACGTAACAGAGTGGGTGATCTTCTTCTTGCTTACATTATCGAAGCGTTAAAGCCTCAAAACAACATACCGGTAACCGTTAACCGTAATGACAAGGCCAAGCGCAAGCAAATTGTACTTAATCAGCCAAACGAAGAAGGCAAGCGCAATAACGATGTTGCACGATGGAAAGGCCACTTAGCATTAGCACCGGTTAAAGCTACGCCAACGTATCGCCAACAACAAGCAACGCTATTAAGCAATGTAATGGCGCAAATACCGCCAGAAGCACAAGCAGCGACAATGCCTATGTTCGTTGAACTAATGGACCTACCGAATAAAGAGGAATTTTTAGCTACTCTACGCCAGGCGTTAAACATTCCTAAACCTCAAGAAGATATGAGCGAAGAAGAACTTGCACAAGCAAAAGCCCAAGCTGAAAAAGCACAGGCAATGGAACAGCTACAAATGCAAGAAATTCAAGGCAATCTTGAAAAGCTAACTCTTGAGCGAGAACAGCTAAAAGTAAAAATTATTGAATTACAGAAGAAAACTGAAACAGAAGAAGTTAAAGACGACAAGTTGATAGCTGAAACTGAAAAGATTTTAAGTGAAGTACGCAGAAGCAATGCTGAAATAGCGGCAATGAAATCAAACGTACAAGCAAACATTCAACAGCAACTAGACGCAATACAGGTGTAGCAATGAGCGAAACAAAAGAAGTTATTAACGTATTGCTTTGTGGTGATGATGGCGCAACAGTCCACATACGCGAAGTAATGGCCGAGTACCAGTGCTTTAAAGTGGTTCAAGCCGCTGAGATTAAATCGGTAGCTACAGTGGACGGACAACTTGATCTTTCCTTAATTATTGGCATACCTGGAACTGACATTGATTTACCTTACCTTGCTAGCCAGGCGCTAATAGCACGCTACACACCAGTAGCCGGCGATTATATTGTGCTGTATGAAAATGACTATGTATCAATAAGCCCTAAGCAAGTATTTGAAGAAGGCTATAACAAAATTGAATTTGCTGATGTAGGTGGTGATAACGAACTTGGTATACCGCAAGAGCATATGGGCCAAGTTAAAGCCATTGCTAAAATGTGTCACGAAGTTAACCGCGCATACTGCGCAGCACTGCGAGAAGATCAGCCAAGTTGGGAAATGGCACCACAATGGCAAATTGATTCAGCCATCAAGGGCGTAGCATTCCATATTTTGAACCCTGATGCGCCGGCAAGCGCTTCTCACGATAGCTGGATGACTGAAAAAGTGGTTGCTGGTTGGAAGTATGGCAAGGTGAAAGATGCAAAGAAAAAAGAGCATCCATGCATGGTGCCATTCCATCACCTACCAGCAGAGCAACAAGCTAAAGACCATATTTTTAGCGCTATTGTCAAACAAGCCATTCACGCAGGCTAAATAAAAAAAACACGTACTACGCAGAAATGAAGCCGCTTTGAGAAATCAAGGCGGCTTTTTTGTGCGATGCACAAATTCGCAAGGGCAGCGATACGCCTAAATTTTAATTTTCGTAACCATACGTTAAATGGTCGATGGGGTAATAAAGTGGACGAACTAGACGAGATATTAGCAAACGGCACTGACGAAGAAATTGAGGCGGCACTAGCTGGTCTTGATATTGATGGTGATACGTTGTTTGGTGGCGAAGATGGCGAAAAAGAGCCTGTAGTAGAAATCAAACAAGAAACACCAGCGGCAGAGCCAAAGCAGGAAACAAGCGAAACACCAGCTAAAACAGACGTAGAAGGGGAGTCGTCAACCAAAGAAGGTGAAGCACCAGAAGGTTTTGTTGAAATTGACGGTAAGTATTACGTAGAAGCAACGGATATAAGCAGCAAGAACGGTCAGCACAGTTTACCGTATGACGTACTTGTGCAAACGCGAGAGCGCGCAGCAGCAGCCGAAGCCGAACGCGAAAGACTAGCCACCGAAAAAGCAGAACTTGAAAGCCAGTTTGCAGAGTCTAAACGTGTAGCCGAGCTACATAGCAGCCAACTTAAAGAGGCTGGAATAGATCCGCGCAAACTACCAGGTGAAATGCTTAAAGATCCTGAGCTAATGGAACGCATAAAGGACGAATACCCAGAGCTAGGCGAATTAGTTAGTGAACTTGCTAACCAAATTCAGCAATACGGCACCAAAAACCAGCCAGTACCACAGCAACCTACTTCACAAAATGAAGTGCAAGACGCGTTTTCTAATTCACAGCACTTAAAACAGTGGATGGAAAGTGACGTTGATAAGTGGGATATGGCAAAGGTTATTGATGACAAGCTCGCAAAAGACCCATCGTTTGCAAACAAATCTGTAGCAGAGCGATTTAAAGAAGTTGAAAAGCGCGTAAAAAGCGCCTTTGGTGAACAGCACAAGCCTAAGCCAAGCAACGCAAACTCTGCACCAATCCCAAATACCCCCACTGACGTAGGCACACAAGCCAGCGATCTGAGCGCTAACGCAAACTTACTGGGCAAAGATGCTGCGACTATCACAGCAGAAATGGAAGGTATGACCGAAGCGCAAATTGAAGCGATGCTTGAAAGCGCGTCAGATTTTCTCTAGGAAATTAAAATGAGCACAATTACAAAAGCACAAGCGGCAAAAGCGTTTGGCGCTGCCCTGTTTACACATACACGCCGTCAAAATACGTTCGTGAACATGTTAACCGGCTCTGCACCAAAAGCGGCTAAAGCTGATATGGCCCACGGCAAAAAGCAAACTGAAAAGGGCGCGCCAGTGGTTATGATCAACGACTTGCAAAGCCAAGCCGGTGATTCGGTTGAAATGGATTTATTCCACAACCTAAGCGGTTTACCAACAATGGGCGATAAAAAACTGGAAGGCCGTGGCGAAAGCTTGAGCAAAACAGTATTTGAATTGCGTATTGATCAAGGTCGTAAGATGGTTGATAGCGGCGGTAAAATGTCGCAAAAGCGTACTAAGCACAACTTGCTTAGCACAGCTAAAACGTTGCTAGGTAACTACTACAACGATCTTAAAGATGAAGTTGCTATGTATCACCTGGCCGGTGCGCGCGGTTCATTTGCTCCTGATGACATCATCATTCCACTTGAAAACCATGAAGAATTTAAAGAAATTATGGTTAACGATGTGATGGCTCCAACGTATGACCGTCACCAGTTTGGTGGTGATGCGACTAGCTTTGAAACGATTGATGCTGCGGATATTATGACGCTTGAAAAGCTGGACGACTTAGCGCTTATTTTGGAAGAGCAAGCTAATCCAATGAAGCACATTAGCTTTGAAGCTGACCAAATGGCTAACGAGTCGCCGTTCTTCTTGTTATTCGTTAGTCCGCGCCAATGGCGTGACCTTTATGCTTCTGCGACTGATAAAAAGTTACAAGAGCTTCAATCTCGCGCAATGAAACGCGGCCAAGGCTTTAATCATCCTGTATTCAAAGGCGATGTGATCATGTGGCGTAATATTCTTGTGCGTCAATACCGCAAACCTGTACGTTTCTATGCAGGTGATCAAGTGACTGTATCGAACAACGATAAGTTAGCGACAACTAAAATTGTTGAAGCGGGTACAACTATCGAACGTGCAATCCTTCTTGGTGGTCAAGCGCTTGCGAATGCTTACGGTAAGTCTGATTCAGGCTCGCACTTCTCTATGACTACAGAGAAAACCGACCACGGCAACGCGAACGAAACAGCTATCGTATGGATGAATGGTTGTAAGAAAGTACGCTTCTCTGACAAAACAGGTCGCGTAAACGATTACGGCACGATGGTAATTGATACGGCTGTATCTCTACAGTAAGCCTTTATGCCGGAGTAATCCGGCTTTCACTTTAATTTTTAGTAATTGGATAAAATTATGAAAGAAACATTTTATAAAGGTGCCGCCGGTAACCTATCGCTACACGTAGTAACTGTTTCACTTACTGCTTTAGCAGTTGATGCTACAGCTATTGCCTCAGAAAGCTTGCCTATTGGCACTCAAGTCACTGGCGTTCGTATTATTAACGAAGCGCTAGGCACTGGTACTGAGCTAACAGTTCAGGTTGCTGATCATTCAGGTGGTGTAAAGGACTTAGCCGCTTTTAATACTGCTAGCGCTGGTAATGCAGGCGAATTTATAAAGCCTGTTTATATTGGTGATGAAGGTCCAAGCGACTTAGTTGTTAAAAATACGGGTTCTTCTGCGGCAACCGGCGAAGCTGTACTTCAACTAGAGTACCGCTACAAAGGTTACTAAGCCTTTTCGATACACGTTTAAATCAAGCCTCGCTAATTGCGGGGCTTTTTTATTGGGGAATATCCATGAGCAATACAACAAATATCGTTTATATCGGTAAGAAGCCTTTTAAAAAAGACACCGTATGTAATACCCGTACTATTTTCAAGCAAGGCGAGCCAACGGCCGTACCTTCTGAGCTTGTTCAGCGTTTTTTAGACTTTAACGAAGTTTGGGTTGCTGAAAAAGATGCTAAAGCCTATGTAGAGCGCCAAAAGCTCTTAGCAGAACAGGCCGAAAAAGAACGCATTGCACGCGAAGAAGCTGAAAAGCAAGAAGCGCTTGATGCAAGCATGTTAATCATCGTTGATGGCGAAGAAATCGACTTAGGTAAGTACAGCTCAAATCAACTTAGTACATTCGTTGAAGCGCACGACTTAACTATTGAAGGTGCTAAAAAGCCAGTACCAGCATACTGCAAAAAAGTACGTGATGCGTTCCGCGCTTCTGTTGCTGACGAAGATACAGACCAGGGCGAATAATCATGGCGCAATTATCTAGCTTGATCCCGTTAGTTCGCGAACGCTGCGGGGGCGTTCTTGACCAAATGGCGAAAGACCAGCTAGGTCGCGCCTATCAAAAATTTTGTTATGAGTCTCGTTTTTTAGCTCGCACTCAAGAAATTGAGAAAGGGCAAAGCGGGGAACTTAACATTGATGATAATCACGTATTTGTGAGTGTTGATTTTATTTTAGATGGTAATGGTAGCGAGCTAAAAAGCTCAGATGACTACTTGGTATCGTCAAATGGCACAGTAACCGTGATCAACACGACACCTAAAGTACGTGTGTTTTACCATATCGCCCCGCAATTCATGCTACCTAATGACTTTGATGCTGATAATACCATCGTTAATCGGTGGGCAGATGCTATTGCAGATGGTGCCGCGTCAACGTTGTTGATGATGCCTAATACTGCATGGACTGATCTGGCAAAGTCTGATTACTTTAAACGCCGTTTTACCGATGGCTACCGCGATGCTTTTCAAGTTGCTATCGAGGCACTAGACGAGCAAAGACCTACACAACAAAGAGTGTTTTACTAATGGCTATTGTTTCCTCAAATGAAATTTTAATGCGGGTTAATAAGCTCCTTAACGATCCTAACTTTACACGTTGGACCAAAGAAGAATTGCTTAATTATCTAAATGACGCGCAGCGTGCAATTGTATTGCGCCGTCCTGACTCTTTCACTGTAGACACCGATGATTTTGCGTGTGTAGAAGGTACTAAGCAGTTTTTGCCGGTTGACGCATTAAAACTTATTGATGTGACTCGCAATGAGTCGGGGCGTGCAATACGCGGGCCATACAATCGCCAAGTTTTAGATGATAACTACGACACATGGTATGCGGGTAAAGAAGCAAGCGAAGTTGAGTTGTATATCTATGACGAGCGCAACCCCAAAACGTTTTATGTTTACCCAGGCGTTATAGAAAACGTAAAGCTAACGCTTGTTTATTCAAAAGCGCCACCGGCTATTAGCTTGGCAGATAATGAAGCGGGCGAAGTCATTGCATTAGATGATATTTACGTTAACGCGATCATTGAATGGATTTTATACCGCTCATACATGAAAGATGCTGAATATGCGGCCAATCCGAATAAGAGCCAAATGCACATGAACGCATTTAAAAGTCAGCTAGGCGAGAAAAGCCAAGCAGACGTTGCAATGATGGCGCAAGAGAAGGGGCAGTAACATGGCAGCAAGCGCAGGCGCGTGGTATCGCGTAGGAACAGTAAATGTAACAAATGGTAGCGCAGCTATTGTAGGTGTTGGCAGTAATTGGCAAAACGATGTAATTGCAATCGCTATTGGTGATGCGTTCACCATCGACGCAAAGACCTGGTATGAGGTTATATCTGTAAATGACGATACGAGCATTACACTAGATCGTGGCTTTGAAGGCGCAACAGCAAGCGATGTTGAATATGCAATCCTAAGAAATACTTCGGGAACCATACTTACACGCATAGCCGGCCAAATAGCCGTACAGTTTAACCAAAAGCAATTGTTTTTAGATGAATTGCGTAACTGGCTAACCTCAGAAGATGAAACAGCAACGCTTACTGATAGTCATGGAATTGCTCACGTTGTTAAGACGGTTAATAAAATACAAGAGTTAACAGGAACCGCAGCAACAAGGGATGTGACAACAAGCAATACAGATACAACAACAGGAAGGTTGCTTAAGGTTGGAGATTTCGGAATATCTGGTAAAGAAGCTCCCCCTTTTTCCAATACTTTAAACTATGATTCAAATGAAGTTTACTCTGGTATCCACAGGATAACTAGTTCATCCCCAATTACACTACCTGCGGGGGTTTCTTCTTTCGGAGTTCTAGAAGTATCTAGGTATGGATCACCTGATATGATCCAAGTTTATACAGCTATAACACAGGATAAGATGCTCTTCAGAAGGATCCAAGGGGAGGTGGTTAGCGATTGGCAGGAAATCTACCACAGCGGCAACACTAATTTCACTACTTTAAAAGGTGAAAATGTTGGGGATCAATTGGGTCAAATTGCCTACAGAAATACAACCACACTTTATATGGTTAAAGACATATCAGGTTATAGATTCCCCCCATCTTCAATAACATGTACAGGGACTTTTAAAATTGTCAATCAAAATGGTGTTGACATTATAACAGGGATATCAACCTCCGATTTATCTATGGAGAGTTTAACCTCAAGTAAGAGGTTAAAAGTAAGAATCAGCAATGTCGATCCTACGCTTCTTACTTTCGGCGGGGATATAACTTACGAACTAGCTGCTGAAACCGCAGGCGCTACAATAGAGGTAAACCCATAATGCTAAAATTTATAAACGACAACGATTTTTTGCTAGTCGATAAATATAAGCAAAACGATGACGGATCAGTTAGTTGGATTTATAACGATGGCAATGCAACCCACAGTGGTTTTTTGCGTGAGGGTATGGCCTCAACAATTCAAGTACCCGATGGCACAGAGCAAGTAAAGGTAGGTACTAAGCAAGTGCAGGTTGGCACTGAAAGCGTAAAGGTTGGTGAAACGCCTGTACTTGATGAAGAAGGAAATCAAGTGTTAGGCGAGGGTGACGAACCTCTATTTGAAGATGTTATTGAGAACCATCCTATTTTTGAAGAGCAAGACGTTTTTGAAGAACAGCAAAAGTACAAAGATGAAATAGTCGATATATGGGCCAAGCTCAAAGATCAGGTAGAGAAAGGCGCTATAACGATAGACGCGGGCCATTTGCTTTTAGAGCAAAAGCAGAGCGCTAAAGAAAGAATTAACGCCACTCGCGATGCGTTGAATGACGCAGATATTGGGTACAACGGTTATACATTCCAAGCGGGTGCGCAATCGCGTGAGGATATTATGGGCGCATTGGTTACAGGTAGCGACACCATTTGGCTTACTCGCGACAACCAAGAAATTGAAATGACCGCAGAAGATATGCGCGGCCTTGGTCTAGCTATCGCGAACCGTAAAAAGTTTTTAGTCTATAAAGCACGCCACTTTAAAGATACGCTTGACGAGTTAAACGATGAAACCGAAATAAAGAATTTTATCGATAGCTTAGATTGGAGTGCTTAACATGCGAGTGATTTTTTGCACTAACAACTTGCCGCTTAGCTTGCTGATAAAGTTGGTTACATGGTCACAGTGGCATCATTGCGGTGTCATTGTGAAAGAACAGGGCATTGACTACGTTATACATGCAAAAGCGTTTAAGGGCGTTATTAAGGAGCCGCTTAAAAAATTCAAGCTCGACTACCCTGATCACGAAATACGCGTGATGAATGGAAACTCTACAGATGCGAATGAGCTTTTAGGTCAAAAATATGATTTTGGCGGTGCTATTGGCCATTACTTTAGTGCTTGGAATGATCCGCATAAGTGGTTTTGCTCTGAGCTGGTAGCGTATTGTCTTGATTACGTAAACCTAGACTTTGTAGGGCGCTTTACACCTCAGCGCTGTTACGCCATGAGTCTACCCATAGAATAAGTTTTAAACCTTCCTCAAAAAACACTTACAAAATAAGCGAATCCTATGCCTGCAATATCCGTAAAAACTTTTGCCGGTGAACGGCCTAAAATCGATCCGCGATTACTTCCCAATGAATCAGCATCTAAAGCTTATGGTTGTCATTTTGATAATGGCAACCTATCGCCTTTAAGACTTCCTGAGTTGACAGACGTATCGGTGATCTCGAACGCAAAAACAATTTACCATTACTTAGATCAGTATTGGTTTTCATGGAATAAAGCAGTTAATGCCGTTGCGAGCCCAATTGCAAACGACCCTTGGCAACGCGTTTACTTTACGGGTGATGGCTACCCAAAAGTAACTAACAACGCTATTTTTAGCGGTTCTAATATGCCGGCTAGTGCTTATCGCCTTGGCGTTCAATCGCCAGAAGTACCGATAATCGCCATTGTTACCGATGCGGCTACCGATGAAATAGATCCTAACGATGATGAAACACGCTACTACACGCACACGTTTGTCACAGAGCAGGGTGAAGAAGGACCGCCGGGCGAAGCGTCACAACGTATTGATATTAGATACCCGGATGAAGAAGGCACATACGTAACGCTTGCTTTATCGCCGCCAAATGTAAATGCGTCAAACATTACGCATCGCAGAATATACAGAACGGCAACCGGCGGAGGCATAGCAGATTATTTATTTGTGGCAGAGATACCAATATCACAAAACCAATTTGTTGATGATATTCCAACAGACGAGCTAGGATCATCGCTTGATACTTACGACTATGAAATGCCGAACGAAAACATGAAAGGCTTAACGTCGATGGCAAACGGTATTTTGGCCGGCTTTTTTGATAGCACTGTTTGCTTTAGTGAGTCATACCTTCCTTATGCTTGGCCGAGCGGTTACCAGCTAACAACCGAGCATGAAATTGTAACCGTTGCTGCGCTTGGCAATACGCTTGCAGTATTAACAAAGGGCTACCCTTACTTATTCAGCGGTATTAGCCCTGACGCAATGGCCGGGCAAAAGCTAGAGTCTAATCAATCATGCACAAGCGCACGCTCAGCGGTAATCGTAAACGGCACGCTCATATATGCAAGCCCTGACGGTTTGATAGGTTTAACCAGTGGCGGGTTAACCATGCTAACTAACCAGATAATAACGCGTGAACAGTGGCAAAAATACGAACCAGAAACAATAGAGGCGTACCACCAAGAGGGCCGCTATTTAGCTTTTTATGGAGCCAACTTAGACAAGGCGTTTATTTTTGATCCGAATACCGGTGATTTTAGACACTTTACGGCCAAAGCTGATTGCGGATTTAACAGCCTTGTTGATGACACTCTGTATATTTGCCAAGGCGCGGACTTGAGCAAATGGGGTGAGTCTAACGAGCTTACAAGCTATGAATGGAAATCTAAGGACTTTTCAGCGAGCGACCTAAGCTTTGCATGTGCAATGGTAAAAGGAGTCGATACAGAGCTTTCAGGGGTTCGCATTTACGCCGATGAAGTAGAGATATTGCATTTAGCGCCAGGGCAAATACCCAGCATGGCATTTAGATTGCCACCTAATCGCGGTGATAAGTGGTCATTTGAGGTTTATGGCAAAGGCACAATACACAGCGTTTCTATTGCAACAACCATGAGAGAGGTTGCGGCTTAATGGCAAAATTAAAAAAAGGCACGTTCCCTGGCATAGTAAGAAAAGGCCGGCAAGATCCCACTAGTAGCGCTATTACTGAAAATATAGAGCTGCTAACAGGCCAGCGAGGTAATAACAGAGCTTTATTAATGAGCGACCTTGTTGATCTTGATGATATGAAGCGCCAAGCACTTATTAATAATGCGAGTGGCGGCACCAATGATGGTGGACTTCCAATTACAACAGGTGGCGTGGAAAGACCGCACGCGCCTGTCAACCTATCGGCCACAGGTGGCTTTACATTTATAGCCGTTAGCTGGGATCACCCCACCTATAGAGGCCATGCTTACGCTGAAATATGGCGCAGCGAAACAGACTCATTTAACAGTGCCACGCTAATAGCGACAGAAGTTGCGGACGTATTTAGCGATACTGTAAATATGGGAGCTGAATATTACTATTGGGTTCGCTTTGTAAATATTGCCGATGTAAAAGGACCAACGCAGGGCGCAAGCGGTGTGCACGCTAAAACACAGAAGTCGGCAGAGCTTATACTTGGTGAAATTGGCGGGCTTATAGAGAAATCGCATTTGAGTGATTTTCTATCAACGGCAGTCGATAAAATACCGGGGCTGGAATACTTAATTGAAGATGTTGCTTTTAATGAAATACCAGCATTAAAAGTCGACATAGATAACTTTGATTTAGATATAGACGCGTTGCGCGCCGATGTTGACCAGCATTTAATTGATATTCCCAGCATACAAGAGCGCATAGAAAGCCTAGATACTATTACGGAGCAGGCAAAGCAAGATGCTGAGGATGCGATAGACAGAGTAGAGGCACTAGACTTTGATACGGACTCATTAGCTAGACAGTTAATCGAAAGCGCACTTATAGGCGATCTTAATTGGGAAGCTAACGCAGTTAAGCTCTATGAGTTTGAATCTAAGCTTGGTAATGTTAATGCTCGCATAGAAGCCGAGTTTTTAACAAAGACAGAAGCAAATGAAGCCATAGCCGCTGCAGCAGAAACCATACAGGTAATGATAGAGGAAAATGGAACCGCGTTAAGTGGCGACATTGCAAATACCTACTACACCAAAGCGACTACAGACGAAGCGATAGCCGCTGCAACGCAAACGCTTAGATCATTAATTGAAAACCCCGAAGGCGACAGCGTAGGTGCTACGCTATTTAACGATTATTACACATCTACTGCGACAGACAATGCAATAGCAGCTTATGGCCTACAGTTAAAAAGCGAGATAGAAGATCCAGACGGGGAAAGCTTAGGCTCGCTAATAAAACAAGATTACAGCACTACGGTAGAAACTAATTCAGCTATTAGCCAGGCAACAACGCAGCTTAAATCTACGATAGACGAAGAAGTAAGCGCGACACTCACGCAAGATTACTACACCAAAGTAGAGGCCAATAACGCAATAACATCATCGGCTCAATTGCTAAAGTCAGAAATTGAAGATCCTATGGGTAACAGCATAGGCGCTACGCTATTTCACGAATACAGCACAAAGGCCAGCGTAGAAGAAGCGGTATCAAGAGCTATATTTCAGCTAAGCAGTGAAGTTGAGCTTGCAAACGAGCCGTTAGCACAAGCTGTTATTGAAAACGCGCTAGCTAATGATCAGCAGGCAGACCAACAAAGAATTGTTACCGCCAGCATACTAAGGACCCAAGAGGCTACAACCAGCCAAACAGAGGCGTTAGCGCAATCAATCACGGTTATTGAAACAAACTTTCTCGAAAGCGAATCAAAATTAACGCAGTTAAGCGCGGCATTCTCTGACGCGACCAGCTCAACAGCAAGTGACATTTTACAATTAAATACAAAGGTAGATGAAAACAAGACATTTCTTGAGGTTAATTATCTAACGAAAGTCGATACAGAAAGCGCCATAAGCCAAGCAACAAGCACGCTGCAAAGCGCAATAGAAGGGGCTACCTCTGATATTTACGAAAACTTTTTAACCTCTGTAGAGACAGATCAAGCGATAAGCCAAGCCACAACAATACTAAAAAGCGAAATTGAAGATCCGCAAGGGAATAGTATTGGGGCAACTTTATTTAACGAGTATGAAACCAAAGCAGATGCGGAGCAGTCAAGCGCAACAACAAACCAGCAATTAAGGGCAGAGTATGAAACAAGCGCTATAGCCGTAATAGAAAACGCTTTAGCTAACGACTTGGAGCAAGAAAGAAGGACCATATCAGAAGCAGATATAATACAAAGGCAAAATGTTTTTGCTAATGAACAAAGCTCTTTTGCTGAGTCATTAACTGTTTTGAATGTCGCGCTTGGCGAAAATAACTCAACACTTTATGAGTTACAAACAGTATTTGCTAGCAATACCGAGACAACCGCAGAGCTAATAGAAAAGCTAGATAGTGATATTGCAGGCGTTTCAGCCGATCTTTTGAATAACGACTTAACTAGCGCAAAGGTAGGCGAGGCAATAGCCAGTGCTGATACTGCGCTACGTGCAACTATTGAAGATCCCGAAGGTGATAGCATTGGCGCTGATCTGCAGCTTAACTATTACACAAAAACGGATACAGAAAGCGCAATAAGTTCGGCAACGAACGTACTCAGGTCACTTATCGAAGATCCCGAAGGTGATAGTATTGGCGCGCTTCTTATTAGCAACTACACAACAAAAACGGAATCAAATCAGGCAATAGCAACGGCTTCGGAGACATTGCTATCAGAGGTGGGCGAGGTTCGCTCATCTTTACAAACAGTAAGCGAGACAGTCGCAACGAACCAAGGCGAGTACAGTGCATTATGGGGTGTTAAGTCTACTGTAAATGGACTCACAACGAGTCTTGGCCTTGTTAATGATGGTGTTGAACCTATATTCGCAGTTAAAGGCGCTAAGTTTTCTATAATAACAGATCAAGATCCTACTAACTTAACACCTGTCTTTGCGGTGTCGGAAGGCAAAACAGTTATTAATACTGCAATTATTGACGAGGCATTTATAAAAAGCCTTGTTACTGACGATCTGCTTGCAAATCGCTTGCTTGTTGGTTCAACACTCACAACACCGTCTATTAATTACAATCCAAGCAACGGCGCACGTAGCGGTAATTTTTCAATTGACCCTGGTGGAAACATGCTAGCAAAGAGCGCGACACTAGAGTCAGTTACTATTAAGGATAATAACGGCAACGTTGTAATGTCATCCACCGGCGCAATACCTTCATCCAAAGTTACCGGGCTAGGTAATTTAGCTTCTAAAGACTCGCTTGGTTATAACGAACTTAGCGGTAGGCCAAATCTAGGAACTTTCGCGTTTTTAAGTGAGCTAGGCTATAACGATCTGAGCGGAAAGCCTACACTTGGAAGTCTAGCCTCTAAAAATTCATTGTCTTACAACGAAGTGACAGGAAAGCCGGCATTAGGCTCGCTAGCCTACTTAAATTCACTTGCTTATGACAGCGTAACCGGCAAACCTTCGCTTGGACCATTCGCAGGACTTAGTAAAATATTGAGTTCAAATGTAACTACGTATATTGCTAATGGGGCCATTGGTAGCGCGCAAATAGATACGGCGTACATAAACTCCCTGTTTGGTCAGAACGCGAGCTTTTACGGCACTGTTTATGCGGAGAATTTAAGCGGTGATATAACAGATAGCGCAATAAAAGTGTTTCCTGTTAGAACAATGGATGCCAATCAATTAACAACTATTGCAACCCTAAACATTGGAAGTGCTAGCTTTGATCGAGTGCTGTATATGAGAAAAGCTTTGTTTACTATTACATACAAGGATGCGTCAGACACTAACTTTAGGTTTTTAATATACAAAGGCTCTACTAAGCTGATAGAAAAAACGGTAAGAAAAGATACTGGCGTATTGGAGGATGTACTTTTAACTATACCAACCTCTATAACGGGGGAGCTATCACTTAAAATGATAAGCAATAAAGGCGCTGAAACTATAGGCGGTGGTTTTGGAGGTACTATTTATCCAGGAACAACACCTTACTTAACTCAAGACGTTTTATTTCAGATATTCAAAAAGGGTTCTTCACTTTCCTAATGGATAAACCCCCCATAATAGGTTAATATTTTATCACAATGGAAAAGTCACACCTGCAATGCGTGTCATGGTATAAACACCGTGATCGGCTTAAAGAGCCAATAACTCGAATAGGTAATATTGCAAACGACCCATACCTATACCAAGAAATCGACAAAGCCTGCTCAAACGAGTGGGCTTTTTTGTTTTTGGTGCCAGATGGTTTTTTTATTTTGTGGCCTCGTCACATTGAAAACAAAACCTTTATCGAGATAACAGTAGCGTCATGCCACGGCGGGAATGCTACGCAGCGTTACCTACATCACATCATTAGACTTGCTAAATGCGGCAAGGCTCAATTTATCGAATTTGCAACCGCTAGACGCGGGTTTAACAAAGTAGCTCCCTCACATGGCTGGGCTCACGCTGGCGTGCGTGATGGTTTAACCGTGTGGCGACACTTTTTAGGGGATTAAGATTCATGGGTAAGTCCAACGAAGTCAAAGAAACAGAGTATGAGAAAGAGCTTGCCAAAGTGTACGGCGAAGAATGGGCTTACTACCAAGAAAGCATCGTGCCGTTTGAAAACCAAGTTATTGACGAAGCAAAGCAAGCCAATGACGCAAGCGTTTACGATGACATAGCCGAGAATACAAATCTTGGTTATAAAAAATCCTTTTCAGATGCCAGTAATAACGCACTTTCTAGCATGGAAGCGAACGGCATAAACCCAAATAGCGGCAAGTTCAAAAACGTTGTTAGTGATATGGCCGACAACGAAGCGTCAGTAACAAGCGATGCAAAATCACGCTCACAAGTTGCAGGGCAAGAACGTTACACAGGCAAGATGGCAAATGTTATGGCTATGGGGCAAGGGCAGTCACAGGAAGCGACAGCAACACTCAGTGACATTGCATCAAGTTCACAGCAAAAAGCGTTTAACGATGCAAGCAATAGCAGACAACAAAGCGACTCTATTTTAGGTGCGGCTGGCGCGGTTGCAGGTGCGGCCGGTAGTTATTACAGCAACTTGCCTGCGGATACTGGCCTTGCTGATATGGATAACGTGATCACTGGCACGCCAAATAACGACCCTAACAACTGGACTACATAGGAGAAATCTATGGAAGAAGAATTTGATTACGATATTTACAGTGTTGATAGCACAGATATTAGAACCGATAAATATCAAAACGCCTTAGCCGATCTAACTCGCCAGCAATTTGAAGATTATAAAACGCGCTTCTTACCGGTCCAGGAGGAATTATTTGGTTTAGCGACAAGCGACAAGTTGCTAAATGAACAGATGGTTCGCAATGAAAAAAATATAAGCACTTCTTTCAATCAATCGAAAGTGGCCGAGTCGCAACGCTTGGGGCGATACGGTTTAACGCCAGATGAAACAAAGCAAAGCAGCGCCAATACAGGTTTATTAAAAAGCCTAACAACGGCCTCTGTAAACAACGAAACACGCGAGTCAGTAGACGATTTGCAAAACTCAATTCTAACGGGGCAAGGCGGCGCGCCTAAGTCTCTAGCTGATATAGGTGGTAAATAATGGCTTATTCAATCCTGCAAGCAGGTCAAAGCACAAAAGATAAGGCTACAGGCTCGCTTAAATCTCTATCTGATATGGAACAAAACCGCGATATGACTAACGAAAACTTAGACCAGCAGCAGAAAAGCGCACAGATAAGCGCTACAGGTACGGGTATTATGGCTGGCGCAATGATCGGCGCGGAAATAGGGGCCGTTGGTGGCCCTTGGGGCGCGGCTATTGGCGGTGCTATTGGTTTAGTTGCGGGTTCGCTTTAAGGGGTAATGTATGGCAGGCGCATTTGTAGACGGGGCGTTAAAGGGCTTTGAAATGATGGAACGCCATCAAGCACGCAAGGACAATAAAGCTCGCCTTGCTGATATGGATAAGCGAAACGATCAGCGTTATCAAGACGGCCTTGATAGACAAGCTCAGCTTGATAATGAGCGCGTTCAAAACCGCAAGCAGGACATTAAGTTTCGTGAAAACCAAGCTAATCAAAATAGTGAATATCGCAATAAAACACTAGAAGCTAACCAGCAACAAAGGCAGTGGGAGCAAAACTATAAAACGCAACAAGATATATGGGAAAAAGACCAGCCAGCAATACCTTTAGCGTGGCAGTCATTCAGAGAAACAGGCCAAATACCGGAAGATTTAAACGATGTGCTTTCGCGCAACAAAGGCATGGACCCGCGTACTTACATGAAACCTGAATATCGTGAAGCGGTAAAAGGATTAAGCACAAAGCTTGATACCGTTATTAAAAGTGGAAATATGGCACAAGCCAACTCCCCTGAAACCATCAAGCTATTTGATGGCGTGTTTGGCGACAAAATAAAAGCGTCCATTGGCCAGTATGACGAAGCTGTAAAGTCAAAAATTGCTAATGTTGAGTTTGCTGGTTTTGTGCCGGCAGAACGTGAAGATGGAAGCGTAGCCCTGGCGTTACAAGTTACCTATGAAAATGGCTCAAAAAAAGTAAAGCCAATGACTAAGGGCCGAACGTCTGAGGGCGATGATCCTGTAATGACCTACACGCCTAAAGAGCTAGTTAGCACCATCAAAACACGCGCAATGATGGCAGATATGATAGAGCGCCCGGAATATTGGGACAAAATGGGGACCGAAGTTGCTGCAAACTTTGGCCGTGGCACAAAAGCCAGCTCAAGCCGTGGAAGCAGTAACGATTACCAAAAACAACTTAACTCTATTCAAGATGAAATGACCAAAGCACTTGCCAAAATAGAAAGTGAAGGAGTGATGGTATATCCAGACGAGACAGCACGCACGGCGGCTAAAAAGCGAGTATCAGAGCTATATGAAAGCAGAGTTAACCAGTTGAAAAAAGCTTATGGCGTTGAAGTATCTAGCGTTGAAGGCACAGACAAGGGGGTTGATCTAGAAGGGCTTAGCGATGAAGAATTACTACAACAACTTACCGGTGCGTTAGGAGCGCAATAACATGGCAGATAAATTACAACTATTAATTGAAGCTAACGAACGCGGGCTATTAAAAGGCAAGCATAAAGCCATGTATGATGAAGCACTGAACCGTGGCCTTATAAAACCAAGTAAGCCAAAAGCCGAAGGTAGCTTATCTGCAGCATTTGGCGCAGGCGTTGATAAAGTACAGGAGCTAGGCTATCGAGCGGTTAAGGGCTTTACTGACGTTGGTGTGCCAGAAGAAGAGCAAACAGACGCAATAGGCCGCACTGTAGGTCAGGGCGGTACATTATCTAAATGGGCTCAAAAAGGGATTGATCGCAATGTTGAAGAGCAGCAAGAATACGAACCAACAGTTAAGTCATATAAAGACATTGATGGTCTTGGCAGCTTGGGCAGTTACACCGGCGAGCTAGTTGCAGGTTCAATTCCTTACATGGTAGGCGCGGCTACCGGTGTTGGTGCGTTTGGTATGGCTGGCGGTTTGTCTAACGAAGCATACGAGAAACAACCAGAAGGCGAAAAGGACGAAGTTAAAGCCGTGGCAGCCGGTGCCGGCCAAATGTTACTTGAGCGTTTAGGTATCAAAGTTAGCATGGGCCAACTTGGTAAAGACATTTTAAAAGATGGCGTAGTCGAAACGGCTAAACGAATGGGCAAGGGCGAGCTTGTTGACGCTGTGCGCGATCCAAGTTTTGCTAAGCGCATATTCAAAGGCGCAGTAGGCGAAGGCTTAACAGAAACAGGCCAAGAAGCTTTGGCGCAATGGGGCGCAGGCAAAAGCATTGATGAATTTGAAGGGCTAGACGAAGCCTTTGTTGGTGGCCTCTTGGTTGGTGGCGTTATGCGTACCGGCTCAGAAACGGCGCTAAAGGCTATGGGTTACCAACAAAAAACAGCCGAAGCCGTTAAGCAAGGCGCTGATCAGTTGGTTGAAGCTGGTTCATCACCAGAAGAAGCAATTAAAACAGTTAAAAATCAGCAGTATGACGCAGCTATTAAGCAGGGTTTTACAGAGGTTGAAGCGTCAGCAATTGTTGCGCGCACAATGAAAGAAAAGTTTGGTATTGATGATCCCGTATTTACTGCCGCAGCAGAGCCGGCAATAACGCCAGAAACGGATACAGAAGCAGAACCAGCGCAAACCATACCAGAAGATATAGAAACGCCTGCATTTAAAAGTGATGATATTGATTACGATGCGCCAACAGCCGCAAGACAAGCAGGCTTTGACCAAACAGCAAAAGCAGCCGGTCAGTATGGCGATATGCTTACAAGTCCGTCTCAGCAGTCTTTAAGAGATTTAGAGGCAGGCAATAACGCACCTACTGTAGACGAACGAGTAAAAGCAGCAGCGTTTGATAAGTCACCAACGCCAGAAGATCGCTTTAGCCCAATCAAGTACCAGCACGAAGGCGAGTTATTAAGTCCAGAAGCACAAAATGCGCAAAGCATAGACAACGCACCTATAGACGAGCAAGTAGTGCCAGAGCAAGGAAAGTTGCCAACGACAGAGCAAACTAAAAGCCGTGAAATGCGCGAGCAGGCACAAGCTGATCTTGAGTCGCAGCCTAAAGGTATTGAGCAAAAGGATATTATTTTTGGCGAAGATGGCAGTCCAAAGCAGCGCGCAGCAGAGCAGGTTAAGCAAGCCGGAAAAGACTCGCAAAATTTATTACCACAAAAAGATATTGTATTTGCCGGTAACGAAAGCGGCGTTAATGTTGCTAAAAATGGTGAAGCATTTAAAACGAAACGCGATGCGCTACTAAGTAAAGAAGCACGCGCAGCACGCAGAGCCGGCCACAAAACAAAAGCGGTTAGTTTTGATAATGGCTTTGGCTGGACGATTAAAGGTGATGATGGCACCAAGCAAGATTTAGAACAGCCGGCAGCGGTTCAAAACCCTGATACGGTTGCGCAAAATGAGCAAGATGATCAAACGCAACTAGAACAACAAGAAGGCGAAGCTTTATCTTTAAACGTTGATGCGTCACAAATAAAGGACGAAGAAGATAAGAGCATAGCAGGTGAAATGCTTGATGATGAGTGGCAATCTTTTACCAAGGAGAGCGGCACCAAAAATATACCGCGTTCAGAAATGCCACAGATCAAAGCTGAAAATCGCGGCGCTATGGTTAATTTTATGAAAGCGCGTGACATAGTCAGTGAAAAAGATGAAGTGCCGGCAAGCTCATTAAAGCCGACACAGCAAGAATTTTCGCCAGCGAAAGTAAAGCAAGCGAAAGAGTTTGAAGGCGGCAACCGCTCTATATTGGTATCGAATGACGGATATGTACTTGACGGCCATCACCAGTGGCTAGCCGCCCGCGAAAAAGATGAAACCGTAAAAGTAACCCGCTTAAATGCGCCAATTGAGCAGTTAGTGCCATTGGCCAAGGAAATGCCCAGCACTGAAACGCAAGGCAATGCTGGTAAACTAAATGCCACTGGTAATGAAGAACTTGCCACAACTGGTAAATTAAATAGCAATAATGGTAAACAATCTGAGCAAAAAGGCGTTGAAACTGCCGAGACTGCTAAATTAACTGAACAAGAGCCGGCAACTACTGACCAGCAAGCCGAGCTACCGCCGATACTAAAAACCACTAAGCGCAAGTGGCTGCAAAGCGAAGCTAAGAAACAGGGACTAAAAAAGGGCTCGCCAGGCATTGATGTTGCCATGGCTAAAATAGAAGAAGGTTATGAACTAGCCATTGATAAAGCACTTGCGGAATCTTCCTTTGAAACGTATCAAGAGTTTAATGGCGATACACCTGAAAGCATTAACCGAAAAGCATACGGAGAACTGCGCAAAGAATTTGGACTAGATGATCAGCCAACTGAAAAGCCACAAGAGCAAAGCGCAACACAAACTAACGATACGGAAAAGCCTAACAGCTCAGGCAGAACAAAAACTGACGAGCCAAAAGCACAAGAGCCTGAAACTAACGAGCAGCAATCAGTAGCCAATCAAGCAACGCTCAAGCAAGAAAGCATTGATGACTTTGGTGAAAAGCTTGGCGGCGCACGTAAAGATGCATGGGGCGGTTTTAGTGAGGCAATACAAGATCAGCAAAGCACGACTGAGCTACCATTAAGCAGGGCATGGCCTGAACCTAACTACAAAGAGCTTGTAGAAAAAGGAGTTAGTGCGGAGTCAGTAGCGCTAATTGCTGCAATGAGAAGCGAAATACCGTCAAAGCCACGAGTTGCTCGTAAGGTTGCAAGATGGGCAGAAAAAGTTAATACCCTAAAATCGTTTGCATCAGACTTAATGAGCGGTGAGCGTGATGTAGCAAGTGTTATGCAAAGAATGCGTAATCACAGCTCAAACTTATCGGCAATTGTTGACGCGATCCCCTCTATTGCAAAGGCCGACACTGAAACATTAAAAATCGTTTCTGGCTACCGTATAAATTCTGGCAGTTTCTCTGTATTTGGCGGTAAAACATACTCGCCTAGTAAGGTGTTTTACTTTATAGAGCGAAATGGGCGCCCTATTTATGATGGTGCTAGTGAATCACTAAGTAATGTACAGGCATTACTAACTAAAGCAATTAAAGCGGACCAAGCCGATGGTTCCAATGCTACAAACGGTAAAAAAAGTAAAATCAGTGTTTATCGTGACCGATACACTAAAGATATTTATCTAGGGTGGAAAGGTGCAAGCGGTGTTTTAAAAATAAAATCATTTAACGATTTAACTGCCGCCAGAGAATATCTTAAAAATAACCGTCAAGAAGTCGAGCAAACGCTACAGAAAATAAAAGAAACACCTAGTATGCGTAAGCCGGTTAATGCCGAACGCATAGGGCCAGAACGCTATGCTGAAAATGTAACGCCTGATACGTTTGGTGAAACGTTTGGGTTTAGAGGTGTAGAGTTTGGTAATTGGGTAGAACAAGCTAAGCGCCAAAAGAATCTAAACCAAGCTTACGATGGACTAATGGATTTAGCTGAAGCATTAGACTTACCACCAAAAGCATTAAGTTTAAACGGTAAGCTAGGGCTTGCATTTGGTGCGCGAGGTAAAGGCGGCAAAAATCCTGCAGCTGCACATTACGAACCAAACAGCGTTGTTATTAATCTCACTAAAAAAGCCGGTGCAGGTTCTCTAGCGCACGAATGGTGGCACGCACTTGATAATTATTTTGGCAAGCAAAGACCTAATACGGAGTTTATAACTGAGTCGCCATACACACTATCCACAGATGAAATTCGCCCTGAAATGGCAAACGCTTTTAAACATGTAAGAAATGCCATCGTGCAAAGCGGATTGCCTGAGCGCTCAAAGCAATTAGACACCAGACGTTCTAAAGCTTATTGGGCAACGACTATCGAAATGACAGCGCGATCATTTGAAACTTACATTATAGATAAATTAAAACAGCAAGGCATAACTAACGATTACCTTGCAAATGTAGTGTTTGATGAAGCGTGGACTGCTTCGGAGTCACTAGGTTTAGAATCAGATAACACCTACCCATACCCAAACAAAACTGAGCAAGACAAAATAAACTCTGCTTACCAGACCTTGTTCGACACTATAGAAAACGAAAATACCAACGATGGAATACGTTTATTTTCTAAGTCTAAAAAAGCAAGCAATGCCAAAAAAATAAGTGCAGATGAGGCGCAATTAATAGCAGATAAGTTTATCAAAGGTTTAAAAGGTGCTAGCGGCATTACTGCGAATGTAATTGAGGACACTAAAACTGCAGAGAAGTTATGGCGTATGAGCTTAGATGGCTCAAATGTAAAAGGAGCTTACAGTGAAAGTAGTAAAACTGTTTATGTGATAGCAGAAAATATTGAAAGCATGCAGGATCTTAGGCAAACATTGGCGCATGAAACTATCGCGCATGGTGGACTTGATACGGTTATTGGTAAAGAGGCCAAACAAGAGTTTATTGATCGAATTAAAAAAACTAAAGGCCGCAAGGCATTTGAAAAGTACTGGAAGGATGCAAACAACGATTATTGGGATTCAAGCCAGGACGTTAAAGCTGAAGAAATATTTGCCCGCTTTGTAGAGAGCGAACCAAATAAAGGCGAAGTTAAATATTGGTGGAATGCACTTAAACGCTTTGTGCGTGCACAACTTGATAAGCTTGGCGTTGTTTATCGTGAGGATGATGAAATAACAGCAATGCGTGAAATGCTAGAAAGCATAGTTAAAGGATTTAAAGCGCAACGTGAAACATCAAGCAATCAGAGCTCGAGCTTGGCATATAGCCAATCAGATAAAAAATTTAGCCGCATAGTCGAAGAAGATACCCGTACACCGAAACAAAAGCTAGGACTCCAAGAGCAAACGCGTGAAACCATAGCCGATAAAGCCAAAGCTAAAGCAAGCGAAACCGTTGATACGCTAAAAAGCTCATCATTTTGGCAGCGCTTAAATGAGGGCGTGTTTGATGGTTTAGCTGGAATTAAGCGAGCGGAGGAGAGTGCGGGGGTAACTGATCCTAATAAACAGGGTTATGTTAGCGCTCGTTTAGCTAGCGGTCTTTCGGATGTATTGCATGGTGTATTTAATTACGGTGCACCAGTATGGAAAGATGGCATTATTCAGCGCAAAGAAAACACGAAAGGCTTGCTTGAAGTGTTTGGCATGGTAGGAGATGACCTAAACAATTGGCTTGCGTGGATGGGCGCAAACCGCGCTGAAAAATTAAAGGTGCAAGGGCGAGAAAACAACTTAACCCAAACTGATATTGATGAATTAAAAGCATTAGCTAATGGTAAAGAAGAACTGTTTGAGCAGACCCGGCATGAATACAACAAAGTAAACTCTGCCATTCTTGATGTGGCACAGGGCGCAGGTTTATTAAGTAGCTCGCAACGCAGTGGCTTTGATGAAGAATACTACGTACCGTTTTTCCGTGATATGGGAGAAACAAACGGCGAGCTAGACGATATTAAACGCATGATAGTAGAGCCGCATATGCGTAAAGGTATTGCCAGCCAGTCAGCTAAAATTAAAGAGCTTAAAGGTGGTGAGCAATCAACTAAAGACTTGCTTGAGAATATAATATCCCGTCAAAGCACGTTGCTAGATGCCTCCCTAAAAAATAAAGCTATGCAAGAGGTAACCGACAATCTTGTTGGGACTGATTATATGCAGGCAGAGGCAAGCGAAGAAATAGCCAACTTGAGCCAGCAAGACCTAAATAAACTACATCGTGTAAAGGTAATGCGTAACGGTAAAGCACAGGCTTATATGGTAAGTGACCCTGCATTACTAAGAGCGCTAATTCAAATAAATGATGCTGGCAGCCAGAGCTTATTCAACAGAATGGGGCGAAGCGCAAAACGGTTTTTAACAGCAGGTATAACCTTATCCCCAGACTTTATATTTAAAAACTTTGTACGTGATGCGGCGCATGCTTGGATGATCAATAAAGATGGCTTTACGTTTGGTAGTGACAGCATAAAAGGACTTAAAAAAGCATTTAAAGAAGATGAAGCCTATCGCGATTTAATATTTAGCGGTGCTGCATTCCAAGGCGGCTATATTCATGGCGCGGATCCTGAAGCAGCAGCGCAGCAAACAAGGCGGGCACTTCGCAGTAAGGGATTAACTTCAAATGAAATAGACGGCTATCTTGATACCGTTCTCAATAGCGGCGCAGAGCTACTAGAAAAATACAGAGGGATCAGCGATAAGGTAGAAAATGCAAACCGACTAAGTACGTATGAAGCGGCGCTTGCAGCAGGTAAAAGTAAACGGCAAGCAGCGTATGAAAGTAAGGATTTAATGGATTATAGCTTGAAGGGTAACTTTAAACTTATTGGCACCATGATTGATATGTTGCCTTTTTTTAATGCACGTTTGCAGGGCATGAGTAAGCTAGTTAGAGCAGCAAAAGCAAGCAGTGATGATCGAGTATTGAGAGTGCTTAGTGCAAACTTAGCAATGAAAGGTATTAAGGTTGCAGCGTTTAGCCTGGCATTGGCCGCAATGAATGATGACGATGAAGATTATCAAGAATTGCCGGATTGGGATAAGGATATGAACTGGCATATTTTCGCAGATGGTGAGCATATAAGAATACCTAAACCGTTTGAGCTTGGTATTATTTTCGGCACGCTACCAGAGCGCATGTTTCACTACGGAACAGGAACACAAACGGACAAGGATTTAGGTAAAGCGGTTGCCAATGCTGTATTTAATACAATGGCATTAAACCCTATACCACAAATGGTATTACCGGCAGCAGAGGTTATGATAAATAAATCATTCTTCAAGGGCTCACCAATTGAAGGTATGGCAGATGAAAATAAGCAGGCAGAGGACCGTTACAATGCCTACACAAGTGATACCGCAAAAGCGATAGCTCAACAGTTCGGTGTATCGCCTAAGAAGGTAGAGCATTTAATCAAAGGCTACACTGGCACTATTGGCGGTTACGTGCTGGGAGCTAGTGACGTTGTGGCTCGGCAGATTATGGGTAAAGAGTCACCAGAAACACCGGTTAGTCGCTACCCTGTAGTTAAAGCTTTTTATCAAGGAAGTGGACCGAAAACCAACACCAAATTTGCAAATGATTTTTATGAAGCCTTGGACGCAGCAAACCAGGCTTACGGAAGTTATAAACGTGCAATGGAGTTGGGTGACACTGCAAGGCAGCAAGAGCTTATAGAAAAAGATGGTAAAAAGTTAAAGTCTAAAGCAACGCTTGCTAAAGTTCAGCGCATGATCTCTAAATTACGAAAAATGCAAAAAGCGATAAATGATAATGACAAATTAGACGGGAAACAAAAGCGCGAAAAGCTGGACGATGTTCAGCGCAGAATTAACGCCATTTATCACAAAGCTTATGTAACTTTAAATTTAGGTGAATGGTAGAAACAAAAAG
This sequence comes from Pseudoalteromonas sp. SR41-7, assembly GCF_014163935.1. Lineage (NCBI taxonomy): Bacteria > Pseudomonadati > Pseudomonadota > Gammaproteobacteria > Alteromonadales > Pseudoalteromonadaceae > Pseudoalteromonas > Pseudoalteromonas sp. SR41-7. The sequence continues at coordinate 86,078 of NZ_JACJEF010000017.1, forward strand.
CCCGCTTTAAAGCGGGCTTTTTAAAGAAGACTTTAGTTACATAGACTCTAGCTCTTTAACTTTGCTAATGGCAGCTACAAATTTTGATTTCTGTTCATCATTCCATTTGAACGTACTTAATCCTGGCGCAGGAGCAGAAGCTACGACTTTGCCTTGAAGGAGTTGCTTAGAGATTTCATCATGTATTGCACTAGTAGATAAAGGAAGCCTAACATCATTTGCGGCAGTATTAGCATTATATTCCATAAAAGAATCCTCCCTGAGCATCGAATCAACGATTCTAATTCTACTTAGTACCTATCGCGAAAATCTTCAGCTATTTTCTTAAAATCCCTCATAGTACTACCGTTTCGGCATTTTTTATGTGCATCATCTTTAATTATAGCCATTACAAGGTGAGCATTATCATTCATATACCCATATGTGTATACAATGTAAGAATCAGATGTTCGCTTTTTTTCCCAGGTACTTGGGCAAGATATCCCATCTATGAAAACATGCAGATGGTGAACTTCGGCATCTTCAATTCCTTCAGGCCTTTCAAAAGGAGCATTTCTACCGATGTAATGAGGTTTTTTAGTTTCAGAAAAGTAAGCTTCAAGATCAGCTCGAAGAGGCTCAAGTTTAAATCCATATTGCTCTATGCCAGCTTCAAGTTTTGCACTAAATTCAACGCTTACTTCCATGTTTTGCTCTTCAGTGGATATTAAGTATTCGGTTTGTGACGATGTCTGCTGCAGTAAAAAACTCAACAGATGGTGTGAATTCATCATGATCAGAAGATATAAACTGGCCTTGGGCTTCTTTCAATACTCTTAAAATATTAGATATATTTTTCCGAAGTTGAGCCGTTTTTGCAACTAATGACTTTATATTTTCATGAATTTCTCTACCGTAATTTTTGTAGATTTCTTCATTGTGCTGGGCCCAGTTGCGTTTTAAGTACTGTGAAACAGCTCTTAGCAAAACGTCTGCAGTTTCCAAATCAGCCATATTCTCAAAAGTACCCGCTTCGAGGTCATCTGAATTAGCAATTTCAAAGTAAGCACTTCTAGCTTTCAGCAGAGTCTCGTCCAAACGAGCCAACTTATCTGCAAATTTTCGATTCAAATCCATGTTGCAAATTTCATCCTGACAAACAACAGTATTCGAACTAAATAACTTAGCTTCGTCATGTGCGGTAGCCGCACCCAAAGCACTGGAAACCAAAGTTGCTAACAACATAACAGTCCCCTTTAACATAGCGATACTCCTAGTATAGCGCATTACAAAATCTATCTTGTCGCTCGTGCAATAAAATAGTGCGCAAATTATCCATGTATTGAGATAGAAAACAAGATAAATCGTATTTAATTATATAAATAACTATACACACAACCCATTAATAAGGGCTTAATACAACATTTTCTACAATTAACTTTATATCAACATATACATATGCGATGAATATTTCAAGGGGGATTGGTAAATATGATTTTTTATTAATTGAGCTAAATTATTGATGGTAGAAAAATAAAATAAAGCGACTCAATAAAAAGCGCGCAATTAAGTGGGCTTTTACAGAGTATCGGATCAATCTACAATATTAAATTAGAGACAAAAATAAATGCGCCGCAGCATAAGCCAAAAAATAATGCGAAGGCTTCTTGTCTTTCACGCCATGCTGCTGAGCCCATATTTAAGAATAGCAAACTAAGTAAAATAACAGGCAAACCAAGAAGCCAAGTTAAATTGGTTCCAATTGATAAGCCAATGATCATACTGGCAAGCATTAAAAAAATGTGCATGCTTGTACGCCTTAAGTTAAACAATAATTAAAGGTAGCGAGTAATTGAAGTTAAGTCTACGAGTGATAGAAGGATATATTTACGTAAAATAGTTTTACCACAATATTACCACTATTTTACCACAGCGTTATTGCGAACTATTTTTAATTGGGTTTAAGATGTTGTTTTTGGAGGATTAAAATGGTCGGTATGGAGAGATTCGAACTCTCGACCCCTGCCACCCCATGACAGTGCGCTACCAAGCTGCGCTACATACCGACGTTGTTTGCAATAGTACGTGTATTTTTTTAAAAATCAATAAGCGATTGTTTGTTTGGGTGTTTATTACGCAAGAGGCCTAAAAAGGCGCCCTTGCGGTGTATTAATTAGCTAGTCTTTATTTAGCCACTTTTTGATCGAGTCATACATCTCATCTCGTATTAATGGCTGAGCTTTTTTGTTAGGGTGTAAACTATCGTTTTGCATTAGCTCAGGTTGGCTGGCAATATCGAGCATAAAAAAGTTCATTAAATGCGCATTTGTTTCTTCGCTAACGCGCGAAAAAGTGTCAGTAAACATTTTACTGTAACGCGGGCCGTAATTAGGGGGAATGTAAATCTCCATTAAGGCGGTCATCGCATTAGCTGCTTGGCTTTTTTGAATAAGAGACGTTAAGTTAGTTTGCATTTTTTTAACGGGGAAACCACGTAAACCGTCATTAGCGCCTAGCTCAATAAGTACATGAGTGGGTTCGTATTGCTCAAGCAATGCATCTAAACGGCGTAGGGCTCCACCAGATGTTTCGCCACTAATACTGGCGTTGATAAGTTCAATGTCGGCTTGTTCGTCATCGTATTTATCTTGTAACAATTTTACCCAGCCTTCTTCTTGTTGAAGTCCGTAGGCTGCGCTTAAACTGTCACCGAGTATTAAAATCGTGTTGTCGGCTGCTGCGCTCAGCGGTTTGATAACTAAAAATAAAATGAATACTAAACGAAGGATTGAATGAGTCATATGTCAGCGCTTTCTCAATTAAATATAATTCAGGTTAATGGTTTGTCTAAAATAGTTTCTACCTTTGAAGGTGAGCTGCCCATCCTCAGCGACATCAGCTTTAATGTCAAGCATGGTGAGTCTGTTGCTATTGTTGGCACGTCTGGCTCTGGTAAATCAACGTTACTCAGTTTATTAGCAGGGCTGGATACCGCCAGCAGCGGCGAAATATTTTTAGATGGCGAGCCATTACACAATTTAGATGAAGAAGAGCGTGCTGCACTGCGCGCGGCTAAAATTGGATTTGTGTTTCAATCGTTTATGTTAGTACAAAGCTTAACGGCACTAGAAAACGTTATGCTACCAGCAGAGCTCGCTGGTGAAAGTGATGCAAAAGAGCAAGCAATTGCTTTGCTTGAAAAAGTAGGCTTGAGCCATCGAATTGATCATTACCCGTCGCAACTCTCTGGCGGTGAACAGCAGCGTGTTGCTATTGCGCGAGCATTTATTGGTACACCTAAAATACTATTTGCTGATGAGCCTTCGGCTAATTTAGACAGCAAAAACGGTAAAATGATTGAATCCTTATTATTTGATTTAAATACTCAGCACGGTACTACGCTTATTTTGGTAACTCACGATGAAGGGCTTGCACAAAAATGTGAGCACATTATTCAAATAGAAGCGGGTTTACTGGTAAAAAGCCAAGTAGAGGACGTTGCTAATGTGGGTTAAGTTAGCGCTTAAGTTATTTTCGCGAGAATTTCGCCGTGGTGAGCTCACGGTTATAAGCGCAGCTATCGCCCTTGCTGTTTTAACCGTTCTTACATTGTCTATGGTTACTGAGCGAATAGGGCAAAGTATTGCGCAAAAAAGCAGTGCTTTTATTGCAGCAGACCGTGTACTTGCAAGCGACCATGTTCTGGACACCGCTTTTATTACTCAAGCACAGAGCCAAAATTTAAAAACGGCGCAAATGGTGTATTTCGACACTATGTTGTTTGCCGATGATGAAATGCAGTTTAGCTCAGTAAAAGCGGCATCTAATGCGTACCCGCTAAAAGGGCAGTTAAAAGTTAAAGATACCCTAACCGGTGAAACTAAAGTTGCTAATAGCGGGCCAACGCCGGGTAATGTGTGGCTAAGTGAGTCGGTATTTTACAGTTTAAATATTGATATAGGCGCGCAAGTAGAGCTTGGCGCGGCATTATTTAATGTTTCAAAAGTTATTGTAGAAGAGCCAGACGCGCCATTTAATGTATTTTCAAGTAGCCGTCGTGTGCTTATTAATATTGACGATGTGGCAAAAACCGAAGTTGTGCAGCCGGGTAGTCGTGTTTATTATCGCCAACTTTATGCAGGTAGTGAGGCCGATATAAATAGCTTTTACGAGTGGCTTAAACCACAAATGAAAGAAAACCAACAATGGTATGGCGTTAAAGACCGCCAATCACCCATTTCAAACAGCTTAAACCGCGCAGAGAGCTTTTTATTACTAGCCGGCTTATTAGGTATTATTTTAGCCGCAGTGGCTATAGCTGTTTCAGCAAAACGTTATTGTGAACGCCAATACGACCCAGTAGCGATGATGAAAACGCTAGGCGGTAGCCGTTCAATGATCCGCAAAATATACATGCTCCATTTATTGCTTGTATGTGCAATGGCGGTAAGTATTGGGCTGTTAATTGGTTATGGCTTGCAAGAAATAGCAACAAGTTACTTATCAAAAAGTATGGGCACAGAGCTGCCTTTAGGTGGCTTTAAACCTTGGCTGGTAGCTATAAGCACTGGCGTAATTTGTGCCGTTATGTTTTCTATTAAACCGTTATTTGATTTATTTGATATTCCACCGCTTAGAGTACTGCGCCGTAACTTAGGTGACAAGTTGGCTGTAAGTCGTGTGCATTTAGGTATGAGTGCGCTAACTGTGTTTTTATTAATGTGGTTATTTAGTAACAACATAAAAATAACGCTTATTTTGTTTATATCAACACTTGCGCTAATTGGTGTGCTGTTTTTAGTATCTAAATTAATATTTGGTGGTGGTCGAAAGCTAGGATTAAAGCCAGGTAATAGTTGGTCGCTTGCAATTGCATCTATCCAAAAGCGTGCAAATGTGAACGCGGTACAGTTAATTAGTTTTTCGTTAGCGATTAAATTACTGCTGTTTTTAGTGGTACTTAAAAACGACATGATATCTGATTGGCAGTCGCAACTTCCAAGCGACGCGCCTAATGCGTTTTTGGTTAATATTACGCAAAATGAGCTTGAGCCAATTAATGAATATTTAGCTCAAAAAGATATTCAGGTATCAGAGTTTTATCCAACTATTCGTGGGCGCGTAAATGCGGTAAACGGCGAGTTGGTAGCACGTTCTGTATCGCTGCAAGACAACGAGAAAAAAGACGAAGAAGCACGTGCAGGTATTGGCCGCGAGCTAAACCTTACATGGCTTAAAGATGTGCCTGACCAAAATGAAGTAACACAAGGCTCGTGGTTTGGTGACAATGCGATGGCTGAGGCTTCAGTAGAGGAGTCGATGCTTGAGCGTTTAGATGTTGAGATAGGCGATACGCTTACATTTTTAATTGGTTCGCAGTCGTTCGACGCTAAAATCACCAGTGTGCGCAAAGTAAATTGGGCCACGCTTAAACCTAACTTTTTTATTATTTTAAGCCCTGATGTACTTGCAGATTTTCCCGCGACGTATATTTCGTCGGTACGTATAAATCCAGATCAAAAACGTGACTTTAGCCAGTTATTACGTACTTACCCTACTATTACAGCCATTGATATTGATAACTTTGTTAAGCAAATACAAACTACTATTTCGCAAGTATCGCTCGCCATTGGCTTTGTACTTGCAATTGTTGTGCTGTGTGGCGCGCTTGTACTTATATCACAAGTGCAAGCTAGTTTAGGTGAGCGTATGCAAGAAATTGTCATACTGCGAACGCTTGGCGCTAAAAGCCGATTAATTAAAAACGCGACCCTGTATGAGTTTTTATTACTAGGCGGTTTAGCTGGTTTAGTGGCTGCATTTTTTAGTGATATAGCGCTTTTGATTGTGCAGCAACAAATGTTTGATTTAGCAGGTAAGTTACACCCACATATATGGATTATAGGTCCGGTAGCTGGCGGCGTATTTGTGGCAGGTTTAGGTTATTTAATGATTGCCCGAACACTTAAACAAAACACCCAAGGATTAGTGCGTGCCCTAGGGTAAGCTTAAACTAACATGCTCTGTAAATGCCCACCTAGTACGTGGGCATTTTTGTTTTTCTTTGTACTGGTAATTTATACAGTGCTCTGGCATTATTAGCGTAATTTAAAAATAATAACAATGGAGCGCTGTTTGGCCATCATTTTAGGGATCGATCCTGGTTCACGTTTGACCGGATATGGTGTTGTTGCCCATCAAGGTTCTAAATTTACATACTTAGGCAGTGGCTGTATTAAGTTAGCCGATCATCCTTTTCCGGTTAGGCTTAAAATGATCTACCAAGGCATTACACAGCTTATTGAGCAGTTTTCGCCAGAAACCTTTGCCATTGAAAAAGTATTTATGGCGCACAACCCCGATTCAGCTTTAAAACTAGGCCAAGCTAGAGGCGCTGCGATAGTTGGCGCTGCGATGGCCGACTTACCCGTATTTGAATACTCAGCTAGGCAAATTAAGCAAGCAGTAGTAGGCAACGGTGGCGCAGATAAAACACAAGTGCAACACATGGTAAAAAATATTTTAAAACTACCTGGTACGCCACAGGCCGATGCAGCAGATGCACTCGCTATTGCGATTTGCCACGCCCACTCAGAACAAAATTTAATTAAACTAGCGGGTAGCGCAAGCAAAACCGTTAGAGGACGTCTAAGGAAATAACTATGATAGGCCGCTTAAATGGTATTTTAGTCGAAAAACAGCCACCAGAAATATTACTCGAAGTAAGTGGTGTCGGTTACGAAGTACAAATGCCAATGACCTGTTTTTACGATTTACCAAAAATTGGTGAAAACGCGATTGTTTACACCCACTTTGTAGTGCGTGAAGATGCTCAATTATTATTTGGTTTTAATAATAAAGTTGAACGCGCCTTGTTTAGAGAGCTATTAAAAGCAAATGGCGTTGGGCCAAAACTTGGCTTAGCTATTTTATCGGGCATGTCGGCAAAGCAATTTGTAAGCTGTGTAAATAACGAAGACTCAACATCGCTAGTTAAATTACCGGGTGTCGGTAAAAAAACAGCCGAGCGTTTAGTACTCGAAATGAAAGACAGATTAAAAGATTGGGGTAATGATTTATTTACGCCATTTAGCGACAGCGCAGTAATAGAGCCAATGAGCGATGCGACAATTGCTAATAATGCAGCGGATGATGCCGTATCGGCACTGCTTGCATTAGGTTATAAATTGCCACAAGCTCAAAAAGCAGTAAAATCGATAAGTAAACCCGATATGTCTACTGAGGTTCTTATTAGAGAATCTTTAAAATCTATGTTGTGAGTAACCCATGATTGAAGCGGATCGCTTAATTGATGCGACTGAAAAAACAAATGAAGACTCTATAGATCGTGCAATAAGACCAAAACTTTTAGCCGACTACAGAGGCCAGCCTCATGTTAAGCAGCAAATGGAAATTTTTATTGAAGCTGCCCGAACCCGTGGTGAAGCGCTCGATCATTTATTAATATTTGGCCCACCTGGGCTTGGTAAAACCACGCTTGCAAATATTGTAGCCAATGAGTTACACGTAAGTATTAAAACAACATCAGGCCCTGTACTTGAAAAAGCAGGCGATTTAGCTGCTCTACTTACTAATTTAGAAGAGGGCGACGTACTGTTTATTGATGAAATACACAGGCTAAGCCCGCAAGTTGAAGAAATACTGTATCCCGCAATGGAAGACTACCAGCTTGATATAATGATTGGCGAAGGCCCAGCTGCGCGTTCTATTAAATTAGACTTACCTGCATTTACACTTATTGGTGCAACCACTCGAGCAGGCTCGCTTACATCGCCACTGCGTGACCGTTTTGGAATTGTGCAGCGATTAGAGTTTTATTCTGTAGAAGATTTGTCGCACATAGTAGGGCGCTCTGCACATTATCTTGGTTTAGAAATGTGTGACGATGGCGCTACCGAAATTGCCCAGCGCTCACGCGGCACACCACGTATTGCAAACCGCTTATTACGCCGTGTACGCGATTACACTCAAGTAAAATCTGACGGTACAGTAAACGCCGATGTAGCTAAGCAAGCCCTTGATATGATTGACGTAGATAAAAGTGGTTTTGATTATATGGACCGCAAATATTTACTCGCCATAATCGAAAAATTTATGGGCGGCCCTGTCGGGCTCGACAATGTAGCGGCTGCTATTGGTGAAGAGCGTGAAACAATAGAAGATGTAATAGAGCCATTTTTAATCCAGCAAGGATTTATTCAGCGAACACCACGTGGGCGCATAGTCTCTGATAGTGCATATCATCACTTTGGTTTACTTCCTAAAAAAGACTAGCCTATATACTTTACTTGCTGTGGTTTATTGCGCAGCAGGTAATTGTCTCAGTATCCCTTTGTTTCAAATTATTATACTCAAAACCTCAACACACTGTTGCAAATGTTATTTCAAAATACTAATACGCTTTATAGTTAACTGTTAATTCACAGGGCGTTAAGACTCGCGAGGCTATCCTGCGTACCATTCAAACTAGTAAGCGAATTACTTATTGTAAATTAGGTAGGGCAATTATTAGTTTATAAATAAAATATGTAGCGCACTAAATTGCAGGCAAAAAAAAGCCCGCAAAAAATGCGGGCAAACAACAAGTTGAAGGAAGTAATCCAGGGGAACTACGTTTTACTAAATTTGGTTTTATCCAGAAAGAGTAAAACAATGTAATACGATAAAATATCCTATTACTAAGAACTTGGCTTAATGAAACTATCTCATTCAGTGCGCTAGCTCGGTATGGGGGAATAATACGTAAGTTTACTTTTTTGTTCAAACTAGAAAATTTGTGTTTTCAGATTAGAAAAACTAATTTAGTGAATTTTATTGTTGTTTGAATCTTGTGCGTTAATTAATCGTTAAATTTATAAGTTTATGAAATTTATAACTTAAGTAATTTATTTCGTTATAGCTCGGTATTAGTTTTACTATTACGTGGAGGTGAGGCTTATAGGTTTTGAGTGTTTATGCTCTTATTTTGAATAAACGGCGCATTTTATGACGTTTCATGTATATATTTACGCATATTTATAGTTAGCGAGTTTGTTTAAAAGTTTAAATAAAATACTGAGGCAAAGGGAAATGCTAACTAAAGCTGTTTTTTTAACGTTTTTTGTTGCCTATTCATAGCAATACCGTTGTCAGCTTGAAATGGACTAGATACACTAGATGCAACTTTTGGCCGTGTAAGCGGTCATATTTACACAAATTAACCAATTTGCCGTATTTTGAAATTATTTAGGAGTTTAACGTGGGATCAGGGCTTAATTTTTTAGATCTAATTTTAGAAGCAAGTTTGCTTGTTCAATTAGTAATGTTAGGGCTAGTTGCCATGTCTGTAATGTCGTGGACAATTATATTTCAACGTAAAAAAGCAATATCGGATGCGCTAATAAATGCTAAGAAATTTGAGCAAAAGTTTTGGTCGGGTATTGATTTAAGCAAATTATATAACGAGATATCGTCACGCAGCGGTCAGTCTCAAGGCATTGAAGCTTTGTTTACTTCGGGCTTTAAAGAGTTTGCTCGTCATAAAAAGAATACATTTCAAAGTGCGAGTATTGTTATGGAAGGAACGCACCGCTCTATGCGTGTTGCGCTTTCTCGTGAAATTGAAAAAATGGAATCTAGTCTATCGTTTTTAGCAACAGTAGGTTCTATAAGTCCGTACATCGGTTTGTTTGGTACAGTGTGGGGTATAATGAATGCCTTTATAGCACTAGGTGAAGTTAAGCAAGCTACATTACAAATGGTAGCACCAGGTATTGCAGAGGCACTTATTGCGACTGCTATGGGTTTATTTGCGGCGATCCCTGCTGTTATTGCTTATAACCGTTTTTCAAACAGTGTTGAAAAGCTTGAGTCTCACTATATTAACTTTATGGAAGAGTTTGCTAATATTTTACACCGTCAAGCAGCTACACAAATAGAGGCACAAGCGAATGTATCAGCGTAAAAAGCGCCGTCCGGTCGCAGAGATTAATGTAGTACCTTACATTGATGTAATGTTGGTACTACTTATAATATTTATGGCTACAGCACCGCTTATTACGCATGGTGTAAAAGTTGATTTACCTAAAATGGAAGAGTCTGATTTAGTTGATACTAAAGATACTCCGCCTATTATTGCTTCAATAGATGCACAAGGTAAATATTACGTGAGTGTAGGTACTGATCCTGAAGAGCCTATGGAAGCACTGGATGTAGCGGCGGTTATAAAATTACAGCTAATGAAAAACCCTGACGTGCCGGTAATGATTAAAGGCTCGGGTAAGGTGTCGTATCAAGAAGTATTATTACTAATGGATTTTTTGAAAAATGCAGGCGTACCATCAGTAGGATTAATGACTGAATCCTTTGAGGGGAAGTAGCTGTATGAATAGTTCAGTAGTAAAATCAATAGTACTTCATTTAGGGATTGGTGGGTTTTTGTATGCTTCTGCAAATATCCATCCGCCAACACCTAAAGTAATGGAAGTAACGCTTAATTCGGCTATACCTACGCCAGATAAAGCGGTATCGGCCGTTACAGTTGATCAAAAACAAGTTGAGCAAAAAATTGCTGAACTTCAAAAGAAAGAAAAAGATAAAAAAAGTGCTGAAGATAAACGTATCCGTGATTTAGAACGCAGAGCGGCCAATGCACGTAAGCAACGCGAATCAGAAGCACGTAATATTAAAAAGCTAGAGCAAGAGCGTAAAGCTAAAGAGAAAGAAAAAGCGCAAGCCGAGGCAGAAGCTAAAAAAGCACGTGCCATTGAGCTA